>DASXJJ010000062.1:0-17591 GCA_036497465.1 Pseudonocardia sp.
CGGCGCCGCCGCGCGCACCGCACCCGGCACGGCCCCGGGGCCGTGCCGGGGACCGGTGCCGAGGGCGAGAAACCCGCCGCTCAGCGAGGAGGACCCTGTGGTGGCCCTGCGTTCCAGCACCGTTTCCGACGTGCCCCGGCGCAGCGCGATGCGCAGCCCGGACCGGATCGCGCTGCGGTTCGCCGACCGCACCTGGACCTACCGCGAGCTGGACGACGCGGTCAGCCGCGCGGCCGGGTCGCTGCTCGGGCTGGGGCTGGCCAAGGGCGACCGGGTGGCCGCCTACGGCAAGAACTCGGACGCGTACGTGATCGGGTTCCTGGCCTGCGCGCGCGCCGGGCTGGTGCACGTGCCGATCAACTACAACCTGACCGGCGCCGAGCTGTCCTACCTGCTCGAGCAGTCCGGCAGCCGGGTGGTGCTGGTCGACCCGGCGCTCACCGGCCGGCTGGACGGGGTGGACGCGGAGCCGGAGTTCCGGGTCGCGCTGCGCGACTCCGACGACTCGCTGCTGGCCAGTGCCCGGTCCGGCGAGGTGCCCGAGCTCACCGTGGAGGTCCGGGAGGACGACCTGGTGCAGCTGCTCTACACCTCGGGCACCACCAGCCGCCCGAAGGGCGCGATGATGACCCACCGCGCGCTGGTGCACGAGTACGTGTCGTGCATCGTGGCGATGGGTTGCGCGCAGGACGACGAGCCGCTGCACCCGATGCCGCTCTACCACTCGGCGGGCATGCACGTGATGATGCTGCCGTACCTGGCCGTCGGCGCCACGAACCACGTGATGGAGTCGCCGGACGTGCCGGAGATCCTGCGCCGGGTCGAGGCCGACGCGATCGGCTCGCTGTTCCTGGCGCCGACGGTCTGGGTGCCGCTGGCCAACCACCCGGACTTCGGCACCCGCGACCTGAGCTCGCTGCGCAAGGCCTTCTACGGTGCGTCGATCATGCCGGGTCCGGTGCTCGAGCGGCTCCAGAAGGCGCTGCCCGACCTGGGCTTCTACAACCTGTTCGGGCAGTCCGAGATCGGTCCGCTGGCCACCGTGCTCAGCCCCGCCGACCACGCCGACCGGCCCGGGTCGTGCGGCCGGGCGGTGCTGTTCGTCGAGCTGCGGGTGATCGACGGGGAGGGCAACGACGTGCCGCCCGGCGAGCTGGGCGAGGTGGTGTACCGCTCGCCGCAGCTGTGCGAGGGCTACTGGGAGAAGCCCGAGGAGACCGAGGAGGCCTTCGCCGGTGGCTGGTTCCACTCCGGCGACCTGGTCCGGGCCGACGAGCAGGGATACATCTCGGTGGTGGACCGGATCAAGGACGTGATCAACACCGGCGGGGTGCTGGTGGCCTCGCGGGAGGTGGAGGACGCCCTGTACACCCACCCCGCGGTGGCCGAGGCCGCGGTGATCGGCGCGCCGGACGACCGGTGGATCGAGGCCGTCACCGCGTTCGTGGTGGTCAAGGAGCAGGTCGAGCCCGACGAGCTGATCAGCTACGCCAGGGGGCGGCTGGCCGGGTTCAAGGTGCCCAAGACCGTGCGGATCGTCGACGAGCTGCCCCGCAACGCCTCGGGCAAGCTGCTCAAGCGGCTGCTGCGCGACCGGCTGTAGCGCTCAGGCGGTGGTGGGCGCCGCCAGCCGGTAGCGGATCGGCAGCTGCTTGAGCCCGCTGACGAAGGTGCTGGCCACGCCCTCGACCGGGCCGGCCTGCTCGACGTGCTCCAGCCGGGGCAGCAGCTCGGCGAAGATCGCCTGCGTCTCCATCCTGGCGAGCTGCGCGCCGAGGCAGAAGTGCACGCCGGCGCCGAAGGCCACGTGCCGGTTGGGCCTGCGGGTCACGTCGAACTCGAAGGGCCGGTCGAACTCCGCCTCGTCCCGGTTGCCGGACGGGTACATCAGCAGCACCTGCTGGCCCCGCCGGACGGTGACCCCGCCGATCTCGTGGTCCTCGGCCGCGGTGCGCATGAACTCCTTGACCGGGGTGGTCCAGCGGATCATCTCCTCGACCGCCCCGGGCAGCAGCGACGGGTCCGCGCGCAGCAGGGCCAGCTGGTCGGGGTGCCGCAGCAGGGCGTGCATGCCGCCGGCGATCGTGGAGCTGGTGGTGTCGTGCCCGGCCGTGGCGATGATGACGAAGTAGGACGTGGCGTCCACGTCGGAGAGGTGCTCGCCGTCGATCCGGGCGTTGGCGATGGCCGAGGCGAGGTCCTCCGTCGGATGCTCCCGGCGGTCGGCGATCAGTCGCTGGAAGTAGGCGAAGAAGTCCAGCAGCACCGCCATCTGCTCCTCCGGCGTCTCACCGCGGCGCCGCTCGGGGTCGTCCCCACCGAAGATCTCCTGGGTGAGCTGGAGCATCCGGGGGAAGTCGCTCTCCGGGAGCCCGAGCAGCGTCAGGATCACCGACAGCGGGTAGTGCACGGCCACGTCGGCCACGAAGTCGCAGGCGCCGCCCCGTTCGGCCATCAGGTCGACGTACCGCCGCGCGAGCCGGTCGACGTTGCCCTGCATGGTGCGCAGCGTCTTCGGCCGGAACCAGTCGGCGGCGATCGGCCGCAGCGCCTTGTGGTCCGGGTCGTCCATGTGGATCAACGTGCGGAGCAGCTGCCCCTGTTCGGCCTGGCGCGCGTCCTCCTCGGCGGGCACCAGCACCGGGCGCGGGTGGTTCGTGAACACCTGGTGGTTCTTCTCGATCCGGAGGATGTCGGCCCGCCGGGTGATCACCCAGAACGGGTTGTGCCCGGGGCGGCCGTCCACCCAGTGCACCGGCGACTCGCGGCGCAACAGCGCGCAGGCCTCGTGCAGCCGGTCCTCCTCGGCGTAGGCGGTGGGGTCGACGACGGTCAGCCCGGCCCGCTCCAGCGACATGGTCATCCACGGCTCCCCGGTACGGCACGGCATGCTTCCGGAGCAGAACGTACTCCGAGGTATGGTTCCGGGGGAAGACCTCGTCGGAGCGGCTCAGCCGTCCCGGCCCAGCCCGGCGCGCAGCTCGTCGAACATCGCCCGCAGGCCCTCGACGTCCACCGGGTTCTCCCGCTGCTGGGTCCCGACCAGGATGGCCATCGCGATGCGCGCCCGGACCGCGGCCCGCTCCGCCGGCACCCCGAACAGCGCGATCGACTCCGCGAGGTGCCGCTCGCGGGTGTAGTCCACCCGCTCGACCACCCGGCGCACCTCCCGGTTGCTGCGGCCCCACGCCCGCAGCGCCGCCTCGGCCCCGTGCGGCAGGCCCAGCGCGATCCCGCGCAGCGCGGTGAACCGGGCCTCCGGGTCGGGCTCGGCGGCCGACTCCGCGATCAGCACCTGGCTTCGGTGCTCCTCCCAGAAGTCCAACAGCGCCCCGACCAGCTCCGGCACCCCGGAGAAGTGGTGGTAGAAGGAACCCTTGGTCACGCCCAGCCGGCCGCACAGCGCGGCCACGGTGAGGCCGTCGCTGCCCACCTCGGCCAGCAGGTCCAGCGCCGACTCGAGGTAGGCCGACCGGGTCGCCCGCACCATCACCCCTCTCGACGCCGCGCCGAGGGTAAACCGCCGTGCCACGCTGAGCCGCATGACACCGGGCATCCAGGCGATGATCCGCGACGTGGAACGGCTCTGGGACGAGCACACCACCGCGCTGTTCGACCGCCGGGACGTGCCCGCCGCGCTCGCCCGGATGAGCCGCGACGCCGTGGTCCGCCACCTGCCCAGCGGCGAGGGCGGCACCGGCCTCGACGGGGTGCGGGCGTTCTACGCCGAGCGGCTGGTACCCACCCTGCCCGGGTCGCTGCGCCGGGTGCCGGTGAGCCGCACGGTGGACCAGTTCCGGCTGGCCCAGGAGTCGACCTGGCGGTTCGTGCACGACCGGGAGATGCCCTGGCTGCTCGCCGGGGTCGAGGCCACCGGGCGCCCGGTGGAGCTGCTCGTGGTGGAGATCGCCCGGGTCAGGCAGGGCCGGATCGCCGAGCGGCGGCTGCTCTGGGACTCCGCCGAGCTGCGCACCCGGTTGGGCGGCTGACCGCCGCGCCGCCGACCACGGCCCGGCGGGTGACCTACTGTTGACCTCTCGTCCACGCCCCGTGCGGGCAGCGATCTCGGGGAGGTACCGGCGGCCGTGCCGTTCAACCGTCTGCTGGTGGCCAACCGGGGCGAGGTCGCCACCCGGGTGCTGCACACCGCCGCCGCGCTCGCCCTGCCCACCGTGGCGGTCTACGCCGAGGACGACACCGACGGCGCGCACACCGCGTGGGCCGACCGGAGCGAGCCGCTGGACGGCGCCGGCCCGGCCGCCTACCTGGACCAGGAGGCGCTCATCGCGGTGGCCCGGCGCACCGGCTGCGACGCGGTCCACCCCGGCTGGGGGTTCCTGTCCGAGCGCGCCGAGTTCGCCGAACGCTGCGCGGCGGCCGGCCTGACGTTCGTCGGACCCTCCCCCGCCGCGCTCGCGCTGTTCGGCGACAAGATCGCCGCGCGGGAGCGGGCGCGCGAGCTGGGCATCGACGTGCTGGCCGGCTCGGCCGTGCTGACCGGCGAGGACCCGGACGCCGACCTGGCCGCCGCGCGGGAGTTCGCCGCGTCGGTGGATGCGGTGATGATCAAGGCGGTAGCCGGGGGCGGCGGCCGGGGCATGCTGGTGGTGCGCGACCCCGACGAGCTGGACGAGGCGCTGCGCCGCTGCCGCTCGGAGGCCGGCAACGCGTTCGGCGACGGCTCGCTCTACCTGGAGCGGCTGCTGCCCGGCGCCCGGCACGTCGAGGTGCAGCTGGTCGGCGACCACACCGGCGCGGTGCTGGCCGTCGGCGACCGCGACTGCGGGGTGCAGCGTCGCCGGCAGAAGCTGCTGGAGATCGCGCCCGCCCCGGAGCTGCCCGAGCGGGTGCGGGAGCGGTTGTGGGACGCGGCGACCCGGCTGGGCGGGTCCGCCGACCGGCTCGGGGTGGCCACCGCCGAGTTCCTGGTCGGCGCGGACGGGCTGGTGTTCCTCGAGGTCAACGCCCGGCTGCAGGTCGAGCACACGGTCACCGAGCAGGTCACCGGGCTGGACCTGGTCGCGGTGCAGCTGCGGCTGGCCGCCGGCGACGACCTGGCCGCCGCGGGGCTGGACGGGCCGCCGGTGTCCCGGGGCGCGGCGGTGCAGGCCAGGGTCAACGCCGAGCGCCTCACCCGGGACGGCGAGGTGCACCCCGGCGGCGGCGAGCTGACCCGGTTCGTGCCGCCGACCGGGCGCGGGATCCGGGTGGACACGCACTGCGCGCCGGGCCACACGGTGAACCCCCGCTACGACTCCCTGCTGGCCAAGGTGATCGCCACCGGCCCGGACCTGGCCGCCGCCGCCGCGCTGGCCGACCGGGCGCTCGCCGGTTTCGAGGTGGTGGGCAGCGCGACCAACCTCGGCCTGCTGCGTGCCGTGCTGGCCCGCCCCGAGCCGCGCTCCGGTGCCCGCACCGACTTCGTGGACTCCCACCTGGGCGAGTTGCTGGACGCGGCCGCCGAGCTCGCCCCGGAGGAGCCGGCGTCCGGCGGCCCCGCCACCGGCGGCCCCGCCACCGGGACCGACCCAGCCGACCGCGCCGCCGGGGGGTCCGCCAACGGCTCCGCCCCCGCCGGTGCCGGGGTGGTGACCGCGCCGAGGGCGGGCGTCGTCGTCGAGCTGCCCGCGGCCGAGGGCGCGCTGCGCGCCGAGGGCGCCGCCGTGGCGGTGCTCGAGGCGATGAAGATGGAGCACGTGGTGCCGGCACCGGAGACGCTGCGGGTGCGCGAACTGCTCGTGGAGCTGGGCGACGTGGTCGCCGAGGGCACCCCGCTGCTGGTCGGCGAGGCGTCCGAGCCGGGCGAGGACGAGCTGGCCGAGGTGCGCCCGGAGGACCTGGACCGCGTGCGGGACGACCTCGCGGAGTCCATGGAGCGGCACCGGGTCACCCTGGACGAGGGACGCCCCACCGCCGTGCGCAAGCGGCACGAGGCGGGCCGGCGCACCGCCAGGGAGTGCGTCGAGCAGCTGTGCGACCCGGGCACGTTCCTGGAGTACGGGGCGCTGGCCGTCGCGGCGCAGCGCCGCCGGCGGAAGATGGCCGACCTGGTCGAGCGAACCCCCGGCGACGGCATGGTCTGCGGGACCGCCCGGATCGGCGGCCTGCGCTGCGCGGTTCTGGTCTACGACTACACGGTGCTGGCCGGCACCCAGGGCGTGCAGAACCACCGCAAGACCGACCGGCTGCTGGAGCTGGCGCGCCGCGAGCAGCTGCCGGTGGTGATCTTCGCCGAGGGCGGTGGCGGTCGTCCCGGCGACACCGACCAACCCGGGTTCACCGGCCTGGACGTGCCCACCTTCCACCTCGCCGCCGAGCTGGCCGGGCGCGTCCCGACGGTCGCGGTGGTGGGCGGGTACTGCTTCGCCGGCAACGCGGCGCTGGCCGCCGTCTGCGACGTGCTGATCGCCACCGAGGGCAGCAACATCGGGATGGGCGGCCCGGCGATGATCTCCGGCGGCGGGCTGGGCGACGTGGCACCCGGCGAGGTCGGCCCGATGACCGACCTCTACCCGAACGGCGTCGTCGACCTGCTGGCGCCGGACGACACCGCCCTGGTGGACGCCACCCGCCGGTACGTCTCCTACCTGGGCGGGCGTACCGACGGCTGGGAGGCCGCCGACCAGCGCCTGCTGCGCCACCTCGTCCCGGAGAACCGGGTGCGCGTCTACCCGGTGCGCCCGGTGCTGGAGACGCTGTTCGACACCGGCAGCGTGCTCGAGCTGCGGGGCGGCTGGGGCGACGGCATGGTCACCGCGTTCGCCCGGCTGGAGGGGCGGCCGGTCGGCGTGATCGCCAACAACCCCGGCCACCTGGGCGGTGCCATCGACGCGGACGCCGCCGGAAAGGCCGCGCGGTTCCTGCGGGTGTGCGACGGCTACCGGCTGCCGGTGGTCTCGCTGTGCGACACCCCGGGCTTCATGGTCGGGCCGGACGCCGAGCGGCAGGGCACGATCCGCCAGGCCGGCGAGATGTTCGTGGCCGGTGCGCACCTGCGGACGCCGCTGGCGATGGTGGTGCTGCGCAAGGGCTACGGGCTGGGCGCGATGGCGATGGCCGGCGGCGGGCTGCGGTCCACCGCGCTGGCCGTGAGCTGGCCGACCGGTGAGTTCGGCGGGATGAACCTGGAGGGGGCGGCCCGGCTGGGCCACCGCAAGGAGCTGGAGGCGATCGAGGACCCGGCCGCGCGGCAGGCCCGGTTCGAGGAGCTGGTGGAGCGCGCCTACCAGCACGGCAAGGCACTCACCACGGCCGCCGTGTTCGACATCGACGACGTCATCGACCCGGCGGACACCCGCGCGGTGCTGGCGCGGGCGCTGGACGGCGGCTGAACCGGCACGCCCGCGTGCCGGGCCCGGCCGGCCGGCCAGGCTCGCCGGTGCGAGGCTGGGCCGGTGACCTGGGGTTCGTTCGCGCTGCTCGTCGCGGCGGGGGTGGCCGCCGGGCTGTCCGGGTACGTCGCCGGCCTGGCCTCGCTGTTCTCCTACCCGGCACTGCTGGCCGCCGGCCTGCCCCCCACCGCGGCCAACGTCACCAACACCGTGTCGCTGTCGGTGGGCGTGGTCAGCTCGCTGGCCGGGGCGCGACCGGAGCTGGTCGGCCAGGCCCCCACCGCGCGCAGACTGAGCCTGGTGTGCGCGCTGGGCGGGGCGACCGGCGCCGGATTGCTGCTGCTCACCCCGCCCGGCGTGTTCGCCGCGGTGGTGCCGTTCCTGGTCGGCGGGGCGGCGCTCACGCTGCTGGTCCGGCGCGCGCCGCCGGCGACCGCCCGGCTGGTCGAGCAGCCCCGGCGGCGTCCGTGGCTGGTGGTCGCGATCTTCGCCGTCTCGGTGTACGGCGGGTACTTCGGCGCGGCGGCGGGGGTGCTCATGCTCGCGCTGCTGCTCGCCGCGCTGCCCGACTCGCTGATCAGGGCTAACGCACTGAAGAGCGTGCTGCTCGGGCTGGCCAACCTGGTCGCCGCCGTCGGCTTCGCGCTGTTCGGCCCGGTGCACTGGGCCTCGACCGTCCCGCTCATCCTCGGGCTGCTCGTGGGCAACTGGATCGGGCCGTGGGTGGCCCGGCGGCTGCCCCCGACGCTGCTCCGGATCGGGATCGGACTGGCCGGGCTCGCGCTGGCGGTGAAGCTGGGGCTGGACACCTTCTGAGCCCGCTCCCCCGCCGAGGCGTTGACCATGACCGCGTGGCGTGCGCACGATGCACCCCATGGCTGACAACGCGGTCCTCGGCGCCCGGGGGATGACCGCCAGCGACCAGCTGGCCCGCCACGCCCGCAAGATCCCCGAGCAGGCCGCCGCGGTGCTGGACGACCGGCGGCGCGGCTACCGGGAGCTGGACGGGCGGGTGACCCGGCTGGCGAACGGGCTCGGGGACCGCGGGGTCGGCGCGGGTGACCGGGTGGCGGTGCTCGGGATGAACTCGCTGGAGGTCCTCGAGGCGTACCTGGCCTGCGTCCGGATCGGCGCGATCGGCGTCCCGGTGAACTTCCGGCTGGCCCCGGCCGAGGTGGCCTACGTGCTGTCGGACAGCGGCGCGGTGGCCGCGGTGGTGGACGCCGCCCTCGCCCCGCTGCTGGGCGCGGCCGAGGGACGCGGCACCCCGCTGCGCTGCCGGCTCGTCGTCGGCGGCCCCGCTCCCGGTCCCGGTTCCAGTGCCGCGTACGAGGGCCCGGGGTACGAGGACTACGAGCGGGCGCTGGCGGAGGCGAGCCCGGAGTACCGCGAGGTGGAGGTGGACGAGCGGAGCCCCGCCTTCATCATGTACACCTCGGGCACCACGGGACGCCCCAAAGGTGCGGTCCTGACCCACGACAACCTCATGCTGCACGCCTTCAGTAGCAACGCCCACCTCGGCGTGAGCAGCCAGGACCGCGTCTCGATGTCGGGAGCGCCGCTGTTCCACATCGCCGGGCTGTCCGGGTACCTGATCAGTCTGCTGCCCGGCGGGACGTTCGTGCTGCTGCGCTCGGGCGGCTTCGACCCGGCGGAGTCGGTGCGGCTGATGGCCCGCGAGAGAGTGTCGTTCTGCTTCTTCGTCCCGGCCCAGTGGCAGGCGATCTGCGCGGTGCCGGACATCGCCGACCACGACCTGTCGGCGCTGCGCCGGGCGTCCTGGGGCGCCGCCCCCGCGTCCACCACGCTGCTCCGCAGGATGATCGACACGTTCCCGACGGCCGAGATCCTCACCGCCTTCGGCCAGACCGAGTGCAGCCCGGTGACCTGCTACCTGCGCGGCGAGGACTCGCTGCGCAAGATCGGTTCGGTGGGCACGCCGATGCTCAACGTCGAGGTCCGGGTGGTCGACGACGAGATGAACGACGTGGCCCGGGGCGAGGTCGGCGAGATCGTCTACCGGGGCCCGACCGTGATGCGGGAGTACTGGAACAGGCCGGACGCGACGGCGGAGGCGTTCGCGGGCGGCTGGTTCCACTCCGGCGACCTGGTCCGCCAGGACGAGGACGGCTACTTCTACGTCGTCGACCGCAAGAAGGACATGATCATTTCGGGTGGGGAGAACATCTACTGCGCCGAGGTGGAGAACGTGCTCGCCGGCCACCCGGGGATCGCCGACGTGGCCCTGGTCGGCGTGCCGCACCCGCGCTGGGGCGAGGTGCCGCTCGCGGTCATCGTCGCGACCGACCCGGCCGACCCGCCGACGGCGGAGCAGGTCGAGGGGTTCGCCCGCGAGCACCTGGCCGGGTACAAGTGCCCGAAGGCGGTCGCACTGGTCGACGCGCTGCCCCGCAACGCCGGCGGGAAGGTGCTCAAGACCGAGCTGCGCTCGCGCTACACCGCCGAGGCGACCATGCCGCCCTGACACCGGCCGGCGCCGGCCGTACCGCCGCTCGGCGGTACGCCCGGCACTCGATCGGGCGCCGCGAGCCGTGACCCGGTAGAGCACGACGAGTATTCAAGTAAAGTACGGGCATGATCTCGGCTAGCGACGTTGCGAACTCAGGCACCCGGTCACCTAAGCTTTCCCAGGTGATGAGCCACGCCGAGGCCGAGGACGGGGACGACCCCGTGGACGCCGTGGACCCCGTGGACGCCGTGGACGCCGTGGACGACGACTGCTCGGTCGCCGACCACCGGCGCGGCCCGCGTCGGCGTGGCGACGCGCTCACCGCCGCCATCTTCGAAGCCACCCTGGACGAGCTGGCCGAGGTGGGCTACGCCGAGCTGACCATGGAGCGGGTGGCCAGCAGGGCCCGCGCCAGCAAGGGCTCGCTGTACCGCCGCTGGTCCAACCGGGCCGAGCTGGTGGTCGACGCGATGAAACAGACCAAGTCGCACGAGATCGAGCCGCCGGACACCGGCAGCGTGCGGGAGGACCTGCTCGGCTACCTGCGCAGGGTGGCCGAGCTGCTCAACGGCGCCGACGGCGAGGCGATCCGGGGACTCATGGTCGAGGTGATCCGCGACCCGGAGCTGGCGGAGGCCGCGCGCACCCGGTTCGTCGACCCCGGGGTGACCCTGGTGATGGACGTGCTGCGCCGGGGCGCGGTGCGCGGCGAGGTGCGGCCCACCGCGCTCACCCCGCTGATCGCCAGCGTCGCGCCGGGGCTGCTGCGCCAGCACTTCATGGTCTACGGCACGCCGATCGCCGACCAGGTGCTCACCCAGATCGTCGACGAGGTACTGATCCCGCTCGTCCGCGCCTGAGCCCGCCCGCGCCCCCTCCTCGCGACCCCGCCCGCCGGGCTAAACGAGATCTTTGTCATGCCGGAACGGCACCGGTTCGGGACCGACGCGGGGAAGAAAAATAAGGTACGGTGCGTTTACTAAGGAAGTCATGGCCGTGGGGTGGTGCCCCGGCCCCGCACGTCACCCAGGGAGGCCGCCGTGGAAGGCCCGGAACCCGCATCGACCGCGACTCAGGACCACAAGGCCGACCACAAGGCCGAGAAGAACGGGTCGGCGCCGGCCGCGACAGCCGAACCGGCCGCCGAGCCGGCCGCCGAGCCGGCCGCGGTGCCCGGGAAGAAGAAGATGAAGCGGTCCACCCGGATCGGACTGACCGTCATCGTGATCATCGCGGTGCTGGCGGCCCTCGGTTTCGGTGGCGCGTACTTCCTGTACTCGCGCAACTTCGTCTCGACCGACAACGCGCAGATCGACGGCGACAAGATCCAGATCAATGCGCCGGCCACCGGCACGCTGATCGAGTGGCGCGCCAGCCAGGGCGCCCAGGTCCGCCGCGACCAGGTCGTGGGCCGCATCCAGATGCAGGGCAGCGGCGCGCAGCCGCAGCAGACCATCCGGTCCCCCGGTAACGGCACGGTCGCGGTCAACCCCGCCGTCGAGGGCTCCTGGGTGACCGCCGGTACGCAGCTGGCCACGGCGTACGACTTCAACAAGATCTACGCCACCGCCCGGGTCGACGAGACCGACGTCCAGGACGTGCACCCCGGCGCGCTGGTCGACATCGACGTGGACGCCTACTCCAGCACCCCGGTCACCGGGGTCGTCCAGGAGGTCCAGGGCGCGGCGGCGGGCGTGTTCTCGCTGTTCCCCGAGTCGAACAGCTCCGGGAACTTCCAGAAGGTGACCCAGGTGATCCCGGTCAAGATCGCCTTCACCAACACCGGTGGCCTGCCCCTGGTGCCCGGGATGAACATCACGGTGCACATCCACAAGAACTGACCGTCCACGCCGGTCCTCCCGAGCCGGTACCCGCGCCCCCCACGGCCGCGGGTACCGGCTCAGTGCTGCGCGGGACGGCGGCACCCCCGGCGCCGGCGGGCGGCTCCCCGGATGGCCTCCACCAGCGCGGGCTCCATCTCGTGCTTGCTCACGAACGCCGCCACCCCCGCCGTCAGTGCCCGCGCGCGGACCTCGCGGTCGTCGTGCAGGCTCAGCATCACGACCGGCAGGTCCGGCTCCAGCAGGTGCACCAGGGCGGTGGCCCCCATCCCGTCCAGCCCGGGCATGGCCAGGTCCATCAGCACGACGTCGGGGTGCAGCCTGCCGATCAGCGGGCACACCTGCTCGCCGTCCTCGGCCTCCCCCACCACGACCAGATCCGGCTCCAGCGCCAGCCACATGCGCAGGCCGCGACGGATCGCCGGCTGGTCGTCGACCAGCAGCAGTCGGATCGTCTCGACGGCGGGCACGCTCCTAGACTCGACGAACGCGCCGAGGGGCGCACCGGGCGGTGGATCGACCGGTGACCAGCCTTCGGCCGAGGCCAGATCGGCCAGGAGACGGAGGGGCCGTGCCGGTTCGGGTGCTCATCGCGGACGACCACAGCGTGGTGCGGCAGGGCTTGCGGATGTTCCTCAAGCTCGACCCGGAGCTGGAGGTGGTCGGCGAGGCCTCGGACGGTGGTGAGGCCGTGCGGCTGGCCCGCGCGCTGACCCCGGACGTCGTGCTGATGGACCTGCTGATGCCCGGCACCGACGGGATCACCGCGACCGCCCGGATCCGGACCGAGGTGCCGGGCACCGAGGTGCTCGCGCTGACCAGCGTGCTGGAGGACGCCTCGGTGGTTGGCGCCGTGCAGGCGGGCGCCGTCGGCTACCTGCTCAAGGACACCCAGGCCGAGCAGCTGTGCAAGGCGATCAAGGCGGCCGCGCTGGGCCAGGTGCAGCTCGCTCCGGAGGCGGCCGCCCGGCTGGTCCGTGAGGTACGAGCCCCGGACAGCCCGGAGACGCTGACCGCCCGGGAGACCGAGGTGCTCGGCGCGCTCGCCAGGGGGCTGACCAACCGGGAGATCGGCCGCGCGCTCAGCATCGGCGAACGCACGGTGAAGACGCACGTCAGCCATGTGCTCAGCAAGCTCGGTCTGCAGAGCCGCACCCAGGCCGCGCTGCACGCCGTGCGTATCGGGCTGGTGTCCCGGGCCGACCTGGGCGGCGACCCGTGACCGGCGAGCCGCTGGCCGGGGACAGCGAGCTGCTCGAGGTGCTGTTCGACCGTGCGCCGCTGGGCGTGGCGGTGTACGACCCCGATCTGGTGCTGCGCCGGTTCAACCGCACCTTCGCCGAGCTGGTCGAGAAGCACATCCCGGCGGACAGCGCGCCGCTGCGGGAGGGCCGCAGCCTGTTCGACTACATCCCGGACTCCGAGGACCGGCTGCGGCCGGTGGCGCAGCGCGTGCTGCGCGGCGAGTCGCTGGGCTACCGGGGCGTCGCGCACGTGCTCGACGGAGTCCGGTCCTACTGGGACCTGGTGCTCGTCCCGCTGCGCGCCGACGGCCGGGTGGTCGGCCTCGTGGAGGTGGCCATCGACGCCACCGCCCGCACGCTCGCCGAGGAACGGCTGACCCACCGGGAACGCCGGCTGCGGTCGATCCTGGTCAACTCCTCGGACGTCACCGTCGTGGTCGGCGAGCAGGGCGAGCTGCGGTGGGCGGCCCCGTCGGCGCGGCGGCTGCTGGAACCGCCGCGCGACGCCGGCCCCGCCGGTCCGGGGGTCGCCGAGCCTCGGCGCGACGTGATGGCGGTGACCCACCCGGACGACCGGGCCCCGCTCGCCGAGCGGCTGGCCGCCAGTGCCGGCATACCCGGCGAGGGTCCGCCGTTCCGCTGCCGGCTGTGGCACGTCGACGGCCGGTGGCACACCTTCGAGGTCGTCCCGGTGAACCTGCTCGACGACCCGGACGTCGGCGGGCTGGTGCTGCACGCCCGGGACATCAGCGAGCGCAGCGAGGCGGAGGTGGAGCTGCGCCGCCGGGACGCGATCCTGGAGGCGGTCCGGTTCGCCGCGCACCGGTTCCTGGGGTCGCACACGTCCTGGCGGGTGCACATCCAGGAGGTGATGGCCAACCTCGGCCGGGCGGCCGCGGTCAGCCGCGTGTACATCTTCGAGAACTACCGGGGCGCCGACGGCACGAGCTGGACCAGCCAGTCGCACGAGTGGGTGGCGCCCGGGATCTCCGCGCAGATCGACAACGCCGAGCTGGCCACGCTGCCCCTCGACGACCCGGCGTTCGCCGAGCTCGCCGGCACGATGGCCGAGGGGCACGCCATCGCCGGCAACGTCGCCGACCTCCCGGAGAGCGCCAGGGACGTGCTCGAACGGCAGGGCATCCTGTCCCTCGTGCTCGTCCCGGTCTTCGTGGACGGCCGGTGGTGGGGCATGATCGGCTTCGACGAGTGCGTGGCCGAGCGCAGCTGGGCGCCGACCGAGATCGACGCGTTGCGCGCGGCGGCCAGCACCCTGGGCGCCGCGGTGCAGCGGCAGCGATCGGAGGACCAGCTGCGCGAGCAGCAGGCGCAGTACCGCCAGGTGTTCGAGGCCACCGGCGACGGGCTGGTGATCACCGATCTGGACTCCCGGCTGGTGCACGCGAACCCGGCGTTCTACCGGATGCACGGCTACCGGCCCGAGGAGCTGCACGGCAGCCCGGCCAGCACCTGGATCCACCCCGACTTCCACCGCTCCCGGATCTCCTACACCGCCGCCGTCGTCGCGGGCGACCGGCCGAAGGCGCACGCGGTGGACGTGCGCAAGGACGGCAGCACCTTCCCGGTGCAGGTGCACGGCTCGGCGTTCACCTTCCAGGGCCGGCCGCACGTGCTCGGCGTGGTGCGCGACGACACCGAACGCACCCAGGCGTTCGAGCTGCTGGAGAAGCGGGTCAGCGCGCTGTCCACCATCGCGGCCGGCCTCACCGTGAACCAGCGGCTGACCGACACCATGCAGGTGATCGCCCGCTCGGTGGTGGCGGCGACCCCGGCGATCGCCGCCTCGGCGTACGTGGTCGACGTCGGGACCGGCCGGCTGCGCGTCTCGGCCGCCGTCGGGCTGCCGGCCGGGTACGCCGAGGCGATAGAGCGGTGCTGGGCGGTCGAGCCGAACCTGACCAGCAGGATGGGCACCGCCGCCGACCCGCTGATCGTGCGGAACGCGCCGGAACGCATCCTGGCCAACCCCGGCCGGGAGCCGATACACGATCTGGTGCGGGACGTCGAGTGGGACCTGGTCGCCGCAATCCCGCTGGAGGTGCCCGGCCGGGCGCTGGGCTCGGTGAACGCCTACTACCCGAAGGGGGTCGAGCCGTCGTCGGACGACCTGGCGTTCCTGCGTGCGGTCGCCGACCAGGGCACGGTGGCGGTGGAGAACGCCCGGTTGCTCGCCGAGGCGCAGAGCAAGGCCGGGCTGGAGGAGCGGCAGCGGCTGGCCCGGGAGCTGCACGACTCGGTGTCCCAGGCGCTCTACGGCATCGCGCTCGGCGCGCGGACCGCGAAGGCGGTGGCGGGGCCGTGCGCCGAGCAGCTGGCCGAGCCGCTGGAGTACATCCTGTCCCTGGCCGAGGCGGGGATGACCGAGATGCGCTCGCTGATCTTCGAGCTGCGGCCGGAGTCCCTGGTCACCGAGGGCCTGGTCGCGGCGCTGGAGAAGCGGGTCGCGGTGCTGCGCGCCCGGCATCAGCTGGTGGTCGACGCCGAGCTGTGCGCCGAGCCGGACGTGGCGCCCTCGGTGAAGGAGACCCTGTACCGGATCGCCCAGGAGGCGCTGCACAACGCGGTCAAGCACGCGCACGCCACCCGGGTCGAGCTGCGGCTGGTCTCGGCGGACGGCCGGATCGACCTGGAGGTCGGCGACGACGGCGTCGGGTTCGACCCCGGGGAGCCCCATCCCGGCCACCTCGGGCTGCAGTCGATGCGCGAGCGTGCCGCCGAGCACGGCGGCACGGTCCGGATCCACAGCGTGTCGGCCCGCTCCGCCTCGGACGGCGACCGCACGGGCACCACGGTGCGCGCGCGGCTCCCGATGGGCGGCTGACGGCCCGCCCTCGGCTCGGCCGCCGAGCGCGCCCGAAGGCCGTGCGCCCGGCGGGCCCCGAGCTATCGGGGTCGGCGGGTCCGGGCTACCGGGGCTGGCGGTCCATCAGCCCGCCCACCGGGTTGGCGGCGCGGGGCTGGGCCGCGGGCGGAGGGGGGCCGGGCTTGCGCTCGCGGGGCGGCGGGCCGCCGTCGCGGTCACCGTCGTCGTCACCGTCCCGGTCGCCGTCGTTGTCACCGTCCCCATCGTGGTCACCGTTGTCCGGCTTGGCCGCGGCGGGTGGCGGCGGCGCCGCGGCGGGCTGGGCGCCCGGCTTCGGCGCGGGCTTCGCCGGCTTGGGGGCGGGCTTCGGCGCCGGCTTCGGCGGGGCGGGCTTGCCGGTCTTCACCTGCACCTCGTCGCCCAGCTGCAGGGTGTTGTAGAAGTTCTGCGCGTCCGAGTCGCTCAGGTGCACGCAGCCGGCCGAGGCCCGCCGCAGGCTGCCGCCGTGGAAGGCGATGCCGCCGTCGGCGAAGAACACCGACCAGAGCATCGGGGCGCCCTGCCCGTTGGGCAGCTTGAACTCCTGGCTCTTGTGGTTCTTGTCCTTCCACTGCACGTGGAAGGTGCCGACCGGCGTCTCCTTGCCCGGTCCGCCGGAGGTGATCGCCACCGGCCCGAGCGTGACGTCGCCGTCGTCGTTGATGAGCCAGGCCTTCTGCGCGGGCAGGTCGACGCAAGCCCGCGCGCTGGCGGTGCACGGGGTGTCGGCCACCAGGCCGTTGTCGTCGTCGCTGTCGTCCGCCATGGCGGGCATCGCCAGGGCGGCGCCCGTGACGCACACGACGCCGATCACGGTGGCGACCCGCGCCGGCACCACGAACCGCCGACCACGCGCCTGGTTGTGCCTGACCATTCCCGTCCTCTCCGCCGCACTCCTGGGGGCCAACGAGATCGCACAGCAAAGGTGACGGGGTGGCACTACTCCACGTGCCAGCGGCGCCCGCTCCATGGCCCGTGTGAGTGGGGTACGCCGCGTATCGCGTACACCGCGTAGTCGAATTCGGCATCGCTGGACCGAACAGGTGACATGGCGTCGGTGACCGGCGAGCGGACCGGCCCGGTTGCTGAGAGATCACTGGGACTGTGGGGTCCTCAGCTTCGGACCTCCAGACTGGCCCGGTGAGCCCCTCGCCGTCCGACAGCCCGGACGGGCCGGGCGCGTCGCCGGTCCGGCCGTCCGCGCCGGCCCCGCGCCACCGCCGTCCCGGGTGGCGGGTGGCACTGGCCATCCCGGTGGTCGTGGTGCTCGGGCTCGCCACCTGGTCGGTGGGCGGCGCGCTGTCCGCCCCCGGCACCGACAGCGTGGCGGCCCGGCTGGCCGAGTGGGGCCGGGACCACGGGTTCGACCCGCTGATCACCTGGCTAGAGAAGGAGCAGTACCGGCCGCCGCCCACCGGCGGGGAGCCGACCGGCGGCGTGTCCGACCCCGCGGGCGAGGTGGTGCCCGACCCGCCGACGCGGAACGACCGGACCGGGCCGCACGACCGGCCGCCGCCGGGCACCATGCCGGCGCTGGCCCTGGGTCCGGCGCTGCCCGGGGAGGGCGTCTGGCACCCGGTCGCCACCGTGCGCGGCCACCCCGCCGTCGAGGTGGCCTCGCTGCGGCCGGACCCGGACCACACGTCGTTCCTGGCCGGGCTGATGTGGATGGACCCGGCCTACGTGCGCGGCCAGCTGCACCCCGGGTTCAAGGACCCGGGCGGCCACTGGACCGCGCCCGACCAGCTCACCCCGGCACTGTCCGGCCAGGTGGTGGCGGCGTTCAACGCGGGCTTCCGGCTCAACGCCAGCCGGGGCGGCTACTACAGCGAGGGCCGGACC
>DASXJJ010000063.1:0-25214 GCA_036497465.1 Pseudonocardia sp.
TGCTTGCGCAGCGGGAAGCAGGTGTTGTCGTAGACGTTCATCGACCCGAACAGCGCCCCGTCCTGGAACAGCACCCCCATCCGGGTCCGCAGCTCGTAGCGCTCCTTCTCGGAGATCTTCCAGATGTCCTTGCCGAACACCGTGACGTCGCCCTCGTCGGGCTCCAGCAGCCCCACCAGGTGCTTGATCAGCACACTCTTACCGGTACCGGACGGTCCCAGGATCGTGGTGATCGCATCGTCGGGGAACTTCAGGTTCAGGCCCTGCAGCACCTTGAACGACCCGAA
Organism: Pseudonocardia sp.; assembly: GCA_036497465.1. GTDB lineage: Bacteria > Actinomycetota > Actinomycetes > Mycobacteriales > Pseudonocardiaceae > Pseudonocardia. The sequence goes on from DASXJJ010000063.1 coordinate 288, forward strand.
CGCCTTGTGGACGTTCTGGGCCTCCATGCTGTATTCGCCGGGAGGCGCTCCGCTGGGGGCGCCGTCCTCGGGCACGCTCGGAGCGCCGTGCTGGGACACATCGGACTGAGAAGTGATGACAACCCCCGGAGGTCGTTTGCGGCGATGTGGGCGGGCTTCCGGACGGAAGGCCACTGGTCGGCGTGTTTTGTCCCTCCGTCGACGCGCTCGCCTGTGTTCGGGCGTCCCGGCTCGGCCGAGCGGTCACCCGCGGTTTTCCTGCGAGTCGGCTCACCGGTGGGTCCGGTGCCTCGGCGCGCCCGACTCGAATTCCTGGTGGGGAGCCGGGCGACCTTGTGACTCGAGCCACTCGGCGAGGAACGCTACGACAGTGCGAAGGTGGCCTGCAGCGTGGCGCCCTGGTTGTCACCGGTTCAGGGACCCCTGTGTGGGCTAACCGATCCTCTGACCTGCGGACCTGTTGCCATTGTCAGAGGGGCAACCTGAGGGCCGGGTATCCGGGCGACGGCCCGAGTCGTTCAGCATATCGGGCGGTCCGGTGTCCTGATTCGCAATGTCCGGATTCGCCCTCTCGGGTCGTACCCGAGGGCGAGCAAGATCTATTGACCTGAGTTCGGGGGCGATCCGGAACGTATCGTCACTCCGGTTGACAGGCTTGCCGCACCGGTCGTATCGCGCGTGCCTATCCGCGCGGTGAATTGCTCTCGCGGTTTTCGGTAACGAATGGTGGTTAGCCTTTGCCACTCGACCGCCTTCGCCCGTACGTTTACGCCCATGACCGCCCTGCCTGGATCTCGCGATTGCGAGGAGGCGACGATGGTGGACGCACTCGTCGCCCAGGCACTGGACGACCTGGACGAGGGGCGGCTGGACACCGAGACCGCACTGCGGGTCGTCGCGGTGCTTGCCTGGCAGGCTGGTGAGCGGTACGCCGGTTCGATCGCCTAGCCCCGTGCGTCGCGGCGGGCAGGGCGGCGTGCGGTGCGGCGGCCGGGCCGAGGCCGCGGTGGGCGGGGAATGGCGGTGCCGAACTATTCAGGGGCCCATTCTGGTCGCGGCATGGCGTTTCCCGTGCTAGACGCGGGATCGAAGATCGGTTCCCGGAGTCGTCGGCAGTCGTCGGCCTCGGGTGGCCGATCTTGATTGTGCGACGGATCCGTTCCTGATGGTATGCGCTTACCAAAAATGGGTATTCCGCACGGTCCGCTCCTCCGTGGCTAGTAGGTTCCCTCCATGCCGTCGTCGGGTTCGCCGCCTCCCCAGGGTGGCCCCGACATGTTCATCGACGCCCTGGTGGCGCAGGCGCTCGACGATCTGGAGGAGGAACGGGTCGACGTGGAGACCGCGCTGCGGGTCATCGCCAGGGTCGCGTGGGAAGCGGGGTGGCGGGCGGGCGACGCCCAGGGGTGATCAGCCGGTTGGGCGACGCCCGGCGGTGTTCAGCACGCGGTTCAGCGCGCGCCGTCGGACCGTCGCCGCGTCGTGCCGGGCCGGTCCCGCTGCGCGCGCCAGCGCAGGTACTCGATCCGCACCGACGCCGTCGCGAACGCCGCCAGGATGGCCACGACGCCCCACGAGTACGGCGGCCAGTGCATCGAGATGAGCAGCACGGTGATGACGATCAGCGCGCAGATCGGGGTGACGGCGAACAGCCCCGGCCGGGGTCGGAACGGCACGGCATCTCCTCTGGCCTCGGGGTCGGCCGCCCGGGGGCGACCGGGGCCGAACTATGCCAGGCTCGACGGTATGGGAGCACGGCTGGCGGTACCCGGGGCGCCGGACCGCGAGATCGACGCCGTGCTCTTCGACATGGACGGCACCCTGGTCTCCTCGGACGCCGCGGTGGAGCGCGCCTGGGTCAGCTGGGCCGACGAGTACCGGGTGGACCGGGAGCGGGTGCTGGCGGTCGCGCACGGGCAGCCCGGTGAGCTGACCGTCCGGCACGTGCTGCCCGACCTCGCGGTCCCCGCCGTCCGCGCGGCCGCCCAGCGGCAGCTGGAGCTGCAGTACGGGGACGTGGCCGACGTGCGCGGCACCCCGGGCGCGGCCGAGCTGACCGCCGCGCTGGACCGGCTGCGGTTGCCCTGGGCGGTGGTGACCCTGGCCGACGCGCGGCTGGCCACCGCGCGGCTGGGGGCTGCCGGGATCGCACCGCCGCTGCTGGTGACCGCGCGGGACGTCCGCGCCGGCAAGCCCGACCCGGAGGGCTACCTGCTCGCCGCGCGGCGGCTCGGCGTCGACCCGGCCCGCTGCCTGGTGGTGGAGGACTCCCGGACCGGCGCGGCGGCCGGCCACGCGGCGGGGGCCACCGTGGCGACGCTCAAGGGCGTACCCGGCGACCTGCCGCTGGCCGACCTCGGCGAGCTCGTGCCCCTCCTCGGTCCGGCCTGACCACCTCGGCTGATCGGGCGGCGGGTCAGACGGTGGCGGCCAGCAGGACGCCCTCGCGGGTGTCCCGGCGCTCGTGCTCGGCGAACGACGGCGCCGCGCACAGGTACAGCGTCCGGCCGTCCGCGCCGCCCAGCGCGCAGGCGTACACGTTGAGGTCGCCGCTGGACACCTCCTGCACGATCTCGCCGCCCTCGGCCACCCGCACCGCGCGCTTGTTGAACGCGTCGGCGACCCACACGGTGCCGTCCGGGGCCGCGCAGATGCCGTCCGGGGCGACCACGACGGCGGCGAGCGCCTCCCCGGGGTCGCCGCCGGCCGGCGGGTCGCCGAACCGAGCCCAGTCCCGCCGGTCGGTGAGCTCGCCGTCCGGCCCCACGGTGAACCCGGACAGCCGGTTGCCGAACGACTCGGCGACGACCAGCGTGCGACCGCCGTCCAGCAGCGCCATGCCGTTGGGGAAGACCAGCCCGTCGGCCACCACCGACACCCGTCCGTCCGGGTCGACCCGGGCCAGCGTGGTGCCGCACACGTCCGCGCCGGACATCAGGTCGAAGCCGAAGTTGCCCACGTACGCCCGGCCCGCGCCGTCCACCAGCATGTCGTTGAGGTGCTCCGGGGCGACTCCGGACAGGTCGGCGTGCTCGGCCAGCGAACCGTCGGACTCCCGGCGCAGCACCCTGCGGTCGCGCATCGAGACCATCAGCAGCCGGCCGTCGGGCAGCCAGCCCAGCCCGGACGGCTGCCCGGGGAAGTCGACCACCGTGCGCACCGACGCCGGGCTGCCGGCCGCCCCGGGGTCGTCCACCGCGAGCACCCGGGCGGTGTAGAAGTCCGACACCCACAGCTGTCCCTCGTGCCACCGGGGACACTCGAGGAAGGAGAAGCCGTCCGCCACGCTGCGCACCGAAGCCATGGCGGCGAGCATTCCACCACCCGGTCGGCTCAGCGAGCCGAGTCCGGGCCGCTACCGGCCGCCCGCCGTCGCCTCCGAGCCGGCGAGCGCGGCGCGGGCGGGGCGGACCCGCACGGCCAGCACGAAGATCACCGCGCTGAGCGCGAGCACCACCGGGAACGACCAGCCGAACGAGATGACGCCGAGCCCGCCGTCGAAGGTGCACAGCAGGCTGACCACGCCGAGCCCGAGCAGCCACGGCGCCAGCCAGACCGCGGCCCGCCACTCCGCCCGCTCGGCCCTGATCGCGCCCCGCAGGTACTGCACGACCAGCAGCGCGACGCCGATCGCGGTGGCCACCAGCAGCTTCTCCACGGTGTCCCACCCGGTCCAGACGACGATCAGGTTGGCCGCGTAGAAGGCCAGGAACGGCAGCACGTCGCCGCCCGAGGTGCGGAACGGCCGGGGCTGCTCGGGCCGTTGCCTGCGCAGCGCGGCGTGCGCGATCGGCCCGGTGCCGTAGGACAGCACGGCCGCCGAGGTGATGAAGCCGACGAACGTCTGCCAGCCGGGGAACGGCAGGAACAGCACCAGCCCGACGACCGCCCCGACCAGCACGCTGATCCACGGGACGCCCCGGGCGCTCAGCCGGGCCATCGGCGCGGGCAGGCTGCCGTTCTCGGCCATCCCGTAGGAGATCCGGGAGGTCATCATCGACCAGTTCAGCCCGCAGTCGGCCGGCGAGACGATCGCGTCGATGTAGAGCAGCTTGGCCAGCCAGCCCAGCCCGAGCAGGGTGGCCAGCCCGGCGAGCGGGCCGAAGTCGTTCGCGAAGCCGAGGTTCGCCCAGCCCCTGGCCAGTGCCTCGGCGGGTAGGCCGCACAGGAACGCCACCTCGAGCAGGCAGTAGACGAGCGAGGTCAGCGCGAGGGCGAGCAGCATCGCCCTGGGCACGGTGCGCTGCGGGTCGCGCACCTCGCCGGCCACCGCGACCGGCTGCTGGAACCCGGTGAAGGCGAACGCCACGCCCCCGGTGGCGATCGCGGTGAGCAGGCCGCTCACCCCGCTGGGGGCGAACCCACCGAAGTCGGTGAGCCGGTCGAGGTGGAACGCGGTGGCGAAGAACGCGACGGCCACCGCGGCCATCACGAACAGCTTGAACACCATGATCACGTTGTTGGCCCTGACGAACATCTGCACGCCGAGCAGGTTGATCACCGTGAACAGCACCATCAGCAGCGCGGCGACCGCGTAGCCGGGGCCGGTCAGCACGACCACGTCGCCGGTCTTCCCGGTCAGCCAGGGCAGGTAGTTGGTGGCGTACTGCAGCGCCGCCTCCACCTCGATCGCCGGGAAGGTCACCGCGCCCAGGTAGATGATCCAGCCGACCACCGAGCTGGTCACCGTGCCGAACGCCAGGTGCGGGAACCGGACCACGCCGCCGGAGACCGGGTACATCGCCCCCAGCTCCGCGTAGCACAGCGCGAGCAGGCCGAACAGCACGGCGGCCAGCGGCCAGGCCAGGATGGCCAGCGGGCCGGCCAGCTGCGCGGCGTACAGCGGCCCGAACAGCCAGCCGGAGCCGATCATCGAGGCCATCGCGGCGAAGATCAGCCCACCCAGCCCGATGTGCCGGCGCAGCCGCTCCTGGCCGGCCTCCGGCGTCGGTGCCGCGCGCGAGTCGTCAGCGTGCACGGTCGTCCCCCTCCAGACGTCCCCCTCCAGACGTGCCCCGGCGGCACGACCCACCGACGCCGCTGAGCACTATCGCCGATCATCCCGGGTGCCCTCGCGACCGGCCCCGGATGCGACCCGCGCTCCGGCCGGCCGCGCCGGACGCGACCGCCGGACCACCGGAGACGTCGATCACCCGGTCCGGCGGGGGCGCGGCGGGTACCGTGAGCGGGTGCAGCCGGCAGCCGTTCTCGTGGTCGATTTCGGGGCGCAGTACGCCCAGCTGATCGCGCGGCGGGTCCGCGAGGCTCAGGTCTACTCGGAGATCGTGCCCGCGCGGACCCCGGTGGCCGACATCGTGGCCCGCAAGCCGGCCGCGGTGATCCTGTCCGGCGGTCCGGCCAGCGTGTACGCGGAGGGCGCCCCCGCCGTCGATCCCGCGCTGTTCGAGGCCGGGATCCCGGTGTTCGGTATGTGCTACGGCTTCCAGGCGATGGCCAGGGCGCTCGGCGGCGAGGTCGCGCACGATGGCACCCGGGAGTACGGGCGCACCGAGGTCACGGTGGCCGGCGGGGGCGGCGACGGGGCCGGGGTGCTGCATCGGGGGCTGCCCGGGCACCACCCGGTGTGGATGAGCCACGGCGACTCGGTGGTCCGCGCGCCGGACGGGTTCACGGTGACGGCCTCCACCGGGCGCGTCGCGGTGGCCGGTTTCGAGGACACCACCCGGCGGCTGGCCGGCGTGCAGTACCACCCGGAGGTCGGGCACTCGCCGCACGGGCAGGAGGTGCTGCGCCGGTTCCTGCACGAGATCGCCGGGATCACCCCGGACTGGACCACGGCCTCGATCATCGACGACACCGTGGCCGCCGTGCGCGCCCAGGTCGGCGCGGGCAGGGCGATCTGCGGGCTGTCCGGCGGTGTCGACTCGGCGGTCGCGGCCGCGCTGGTGCAGCGGGCCATCGGCGACAGGCTGACCTGCGTGTTCGTCGATCACGGGCTGCTGAGGGCCGGGGAGCGCGAGCAGGTCGAGCAGGACTTCGTGGCCGCCACCGGGGCCCGGCTGCACACCGTGGACGCCGCCGACCGGTTCCTCGACGCGCTCGCCGGAGTCACCGACCCCGAGCGGAAGCGCAAGATCATCGGTCGCGAGTTCATCCGGGTGTTCGAGGCGGCGACCTCGGAGGTGGCGCAGGAGGAGCACGTCGGCTTCCTGGTGCAGGGCACGCTCTACCCGGACGTCGTGGAGTCCGGCGGCGGCACCGGAACGGCGACGATCAAGAGCCACCACAACGTGGGCGGCTTGCCGGACGACATCGAGTTCTCGCTGGTCGAGCCGTTGCGGGCGCTGTTCAAGGACGAGGTGCGCAAGGTCGGCGCCGAGCTGGGGCTGCCCGAGACGATCGTGGCCCGCCAGCCGTTCCCGGGACCGGGCCTGGGCATCCGGATCATCGGTGCGGTGGACGCCGGGCGGCTCGCGACGCTGCGCGCGGCCGACGCGATCGCCCGCGAGGAGTTGACCCTGGCCGGTCTGGACCGCAGCATCTGGCAGTGCCCTGTCGTACTTCTCGCCGATGTGCGCAGTGTCGGGGTGCAGGGCGACGGTCGCACCTACGGCCACCCCGTGGTGCTGCGACCGGTCAGCTCGGAAGATGCCATGACCGCCGACTGGACACGACTTCCGTACGACGTGCTGGAGCGCATCTCCACCCGGATCACCAACGAGGTGGCAGAGGTCAACCGCGTCGTGCTGGACGTGACCAGCAAACCACCGGGGACGATCGAATGGGAGTGACCAGGCTGCGGGAGCACTACGCCCGAGGCGAGCGAGTGCTGTCCGTGGAGTTCTGGCCGCCGAAGACCGAACAGGGCGAGCGGAACCTCTACCGGGAGATCGAGCGGATACGCGGGCTGGAGCCCGCGTTCTGCTCGATGACGTACGGCGCGGGAGGCTCGACCAGGGACCGCACGGTCGACCTCGTGCTGAACATCGAGCGCGACTTCGAGCTGGACATGATGTGCCACCTGACCGTCGTCGGGCAGTCCCGCGCCGACGTGCGCGGCGTGCTCGAACGGCTGCACGCGCACGAGGTGCGCAACATCATCGCACTCGGCGGCGACCCGCCCCCCGGCACCGACTGGGAGGCCCACGCCGAGGGCTTCAAGTACGCCCACGAGCTGGTCACCGAGGCCTCCGGCTGGGCGGGTGGCGACCAGTTCTCGGTCGCCGTGGCCGGCTTCCCCGAGGTGCACCCGCGCGCGGAGAGCCGCGAGTCCGACCTGCGCTACCTGAAGGCGAAGGTCGACGCCGGCGCGTGCGTGGTGATCACCCAGCTGTTCTTCGACAACGACGACTACTACCGGTTCGTCGAGGACGCCCGCCGGATCGGCATCGACGTGCCGATCGTGCCGGGCATGCTGCCGATCCGGTCGGCCGGCCAGATCCGCCGGTTCACCGCGATGTGCGGCGCCCGGATCCCGGCCAAGCTGGACGCGCAGCTGCAGCTGGTCGAGGACGACGATGCGGCGGCGACCCAGCTGGGCATCGACTACGCCACCGAGCAGTGCGACCAGCTGCTCACCTTCGGCGTGCCCGGGTTCCACTTCTACTCGCTGAACAAGGCCGACGCCCTGCTGGAGATCCACAACCGGCTGGGCGGCCTGTAGCGGCGTTCGGGGCCACGGGCCGCGCGAGTGTTGCGTGGCCCGTGGTGCCGTTCGGTGTGGGTTGCTCGGTGTGGGTTGCTCGGTGTGGGTTGCTCGGTGTGGGTTGCTCGGTGTGGGTTGCTCGGCGTCGGTTGCTCAGCGACGGTTGCGGACCCGCGCGGTGAGCAGCAGCACGCCGACCCCGATCGCCACCGCGGCCAGCACCCAGCGCGGGTCGGGCAGCGGCGGTGACGGCGGCACCCAGCCGGTCGCGGTGATCCCCGCGACCGCCAGGCTGAGCACCCCGGCGACCAGGGTGAGCAGGTCGGGAGCCCGGCGGGGTCGCTCCGGCCCGCCGGCCCCGCCCGGTCCGGTGCGCTCGATGCCCCGGCTCCCCGCCATGTCCGATGTCATGTCCGCTTTGTTCCTCGGCGCGCTCATCGCCGAACCACCACCGCGCCGGCCCGCACGGCCAGGTCGAGATCGACCACCCGGGGGCCGGCCAGGCCGTCGACGCCCAGGTCGGTGGCCCGGACGTCCACCTCCGGCCCGTCCCTGCGGCCCCGCTGGCCCAGGCAGTCCACCTCGCCCAGGTCGGCGTGGCAGTGCACCCGGACGTCCAGGTCCGGCGGCAGCAGAACGGTGATCTGACCAGCCTCCAGCAGGACGCCGCTGTGCGTCACCTCCGGCCCCGTCGGGGGTGCTGAGGCGGTCGGTGCGGGAGCGGCCGGGGGTGCGGGCACGGCTGGAGTGGCGGCGGGTGGTGACGGCGCTGCCGGGACGGCCGGGCTCGGGGCCGGCGCGACAGGTGCCGGTGTCGGTGCCCCCGACGCGGGCGCGGCCGGTGCGGCGGGCGCGGCAGGAGCGACGAGAGGGGCCGGTGCCGCGGGTCCGGCGGGAGTCGGCTGGACCGGAGGTGCCGGGGTGGCCGGGACGGTGACCACCGGGGCCAGGCCGCGCAGGTCCAGCACGACCTCGCCCGCCGTGCGGTGGTAGCTGGGTGCCAGCTCGGCCAGGCTGGCCGGCCGGACCGTCAGCTCACCCACGCCGCGCCAGGGCCGGTCGGGCAACGTGCTGGCCGCTGCGCAGAGCAGCACGAGCGGGACGGCCGCGACGACCAGGCCCCGCCCGGTGCGCCGGAGGCTGCCGACGAGCAGCCCCAGGCCGACCACGCCGAGCATCACCGCGAGCACCAGCCGCAGCACCTGCGGGTTGCCGGTCGCGGCCAGGACCACGGCGGAGACTGCTCCGGCCACGACCGCCAGCACCAGAGTGACCGGGGTGACCAGCCGGCGCCGTCGTCGCGCCGGGACCGGGCCCGTCGCCGGCTCCGCCGGGCTCCACTCCCAGGGTTCGACTCCCGACCCCTCGCCACCGGCCACCGGCCCCTGGTCCGGCGATACCGAGCCCGGGGAGCCCGCCCCCGTAGCGCTCGCGACGGTCGAGCCCGCGAGGCCGGCAGGGCCGGCCGGCCGCTCGCCACCGCCGGCCGCGCCACCGCCGGCCGCGCCACCGCCGGCCGCGCCGACGCCTGTGCCACCGTCGCCCTGGGCACCGGGAGCGCCGGCCGGGTCGACGCCACGGTCACCCCGGTTCTGGTGCAGCAGGTAGAGCAACCCGGCCGCCACCACCAGCCCGACCAGCACCCCCGGGCTGCCGCGCAGCAGCGAGCTGAGCATCCCCAGCCCGGCCAGCGCGGCGGCCACGATCACGATGGGGTGGGCGGAGGTACCGCCCTGCCTGCCCCGCAGCGGACCGGCCGGCGGGTCGTCGGGGTCGACGGGCAGCACCGCCCAGGCCGCCAGGTAGAGCACGATGCCGACGCCGTACACGGCGGCCACCACGAAGGCGATCCGCACCAGAACCGGGTCGACGGCGTAGCGGCGGGCGATCGCGGCGGCGACTCCGGCGATCTTGCGGTCGGCCTGCCGGCGACTCGGCCGGGTACGCCAGATGGCCTGCGCGGTGACGCGGGGCTCGGTGGTCGGGCTCATGGGTTCCACGATGCTGGTCGGAGGGCCTCGGTCCATCGGGGTCAGCCCCGGAGCCGTCCCTGACTCCGGACGGGCCGTCCCCCGAGCCGGCGCGGTGGTAGATCCGGGTCTACCCCGATGAATACCACCCCGTCCCGTGTGACCATGGTCGGCGTGACCACCACCGAGACCGCCGCCGGTCCGCCCGGCACGCGGGTGCCGCTGCGGCGGCACCAGTCGGGGCGGATGGTCGCCGGGGTGGCCGGGGGCATCGCCGAGCACCTGGACGTGCGCGTGCTGTGGGTGCGCGCGGGGTTCACCGTACTCGCCGCCCTGTCCGGTGCCGGGGTGCTCGCGTACGGGCTGTGCTGGATGTTCGTCCGGCAGGAGAGCGGCGAGCAGGTCCGCGTGGTGCCCGGGTCCGAACGCCGGCAGGCGCTGGGCCTGGCCGCGCTGGGGCTCGGTGTGGCGATCGCGGCGTCCGCCGCGGGCGACACCGTGATCGGTTGGGTGGCCGGTCCGCTCGGGCTGGCCGCGGTGGGCGTGGCGCTGGTCTGGCAGGAGGCCGACGAGGGCAGGCGCCGCCGCTGGGCCGCCGTCAGCCGGGACGGGCTGCTCGGCCGGGGCGGCAAGGTCGCCGCGCTGCGGCTAGTGGTCGGTGGGTCGTGCGTCGCCGGTGGGCTGGTGGTGTTCCTGGTCGGCCGGTTCGACCTGAACCAGCTGCGGTTCGGCCTGCTCGCCATGCTGGCCACGCTGCTCGGGGTGGGCGTGTTGACCGTGCCGTTCTGGGTGCGGCTCTCGCACGAGCTGGGCGAGGAGCGGCGGGAGCGGATCCGCACCACCGAGCGCGCCGACATCGCCGCCCACCTGCACGACTCGGTGCTGCAGACCCTGGCACTGATCCAGCGGCAGGCCGACCAGCCGCGCGAGGTACGCCGGCTGGCCCGGGGCCAGGAGCGGGAGCTGCGCACCTGGCTGTACGGGCCGACGGGGTACGGCCACCCCGGGTCGCCGGCCGGCGCGGCGGATGTCCCGGCGGCGGCCACCCTGGCCGAGGCGATCACGTCGGCCGCCGCCGAGGTGGAGGACACGTACGCGGTCGCGGTCCGCCCAGTGGTGGTCGGCGACTGCCCGTTGGACGACCGGCTGGCCGCGCTGGTGGCCGCCAGCCGGGAGGCGATGGTGAACGCCGCCAAGCACGCCGGGGTCACCGAGGTGAGCCTGTACGCCGAGGTGGAGCCGGACGGTACGCACGTGTTCGTCCGGGACCGCGGCGTGGGGTTCGACCCGGCGGCGGTGTCCGGAGATCGCCACGGTCTGGTCGACTCGGTGCACGGCAGGATGGAACGGCACGGCGGGACCGCGGTACTGCGCAGCACACCGGGGGAGGGCACCGAGGTGCACCTGGAGATGCCGAGCGCCCGGGCCGCGCAGCCCGCCCGCGCCGGTGGAGACGGATCGGACCCCACGGAAGGAACGTCATGACCGACGAGCAGGCCCCGATCCGGGTGTTCCTGGTCGACGACCACGCGCTGTTCCGCAGCGGCGTGCGCGCCGAGCTGGACACGGTGGCCGACGACGTGGAGGTGGTCGGCGAGGCGGGCTCGGTGGCCGAGGCCGTCGCCGGGGCCCGGCACTACCGGCCGGACGTGGTGCTGCTGGACGTGCACATGCCCGACGGCGGCGGCGCCGAGGTGCTGCGCCGGGTGCGGGCGGAGCTGCCGGACATGGTGTTCCTGGCGCTCAGCGTGTCCGACGCGGCGGACGACGTGATCGCGGTGATCCGGGCGGGTGCCCGCGGCTACGTGACCAAGACGATCTCCGGGCGGGAGCTGGCCGACGCGGTGCGCCGGGTGCGGGGCGGCGATCCGGTGTTCTCGCCCCGGTTGGCCGGGTTCGTGCTGGACGCCTTCTCCGACCGGCCGGGTGCCGCGCCCCCGGTGGACCCGGAGCTGGACCTGTTGACCCCGCGCGAGCGGGACGTGCTGCGGCTGCTCGCCCGGGGCTACGCCTACAAGGAGATCGCGGCCGAGCTGTTCATCTCGATCAAGACCGTGGAGACCCACGTGTCGAGCGTGCTGCGCAAGACGCAGCTGTCCAACCGGCACGAGCTGTCCCGGTGGGCGTCCGACCGCCGGCTGGTCTGAGGCCGACCGCGATCCCGGCGGGGGCGAGTGAGGGGGATCGATGGGATCGACCATGTGGGCGGCGGTCGCCGAGCGCACGGGCGGACCCGAGGTGCTGTCCGTGCGGGAGGTGCCGAGGCCGGAGGCCCGTACCGGCTGGACGCTGGTGCGGGTCGAGGGGTTCGGGCTGAACCGGTCGGAGCTGATGACCCGGCGGGGGTTGTCGCCGCACGTCCGCTTCCCACGCATCCTGGGTATCGAGTGCGTGGGCTCGGTGGCCGAGACGGTGACCGGCCCGGCCGTCGGCGCCCAGGTGGCCGCCGTGATGGGTGAGATGGGCCGCGAGTTCGACGGCGGCTACGCGCAGTACGCGCTGCTGCCCGACGAGCTGCTCATGGAGCTCCCGTCGGTGAGCTCGCTGCTGGACTGGGAGACGCTGGCCGCGCTGCCCGAGACCTACCTGACCGCGTACGGCTCGCTGCGCGCGCTCGGCGTGCCGGAGAGCGGCGCGGGCGGCACGCTGCTGGTGCGCGGCGGTACCTCCTCGGTCGGGGTGGCCGCGCTGACCCTCGCCGCCGGGCGTGGGCTGCGCACCATCGCCACCACGCGCGACCGGGCGAAGGCCGACACGCTGCGCACCGCGGGCGCCACCCACGTGGTGCTGGACAGCGGGCGGCCCGGCGAGCTGACCGAGCGGGTGCGCGCCCTGGTGCCGACCGGACCGGAGTACGTGCTCGACCTGGTGGGCGCCCCGACGACGGTGGACTCGCTGCGCCTGGCGGCGGCCGGGGGCACGGTGTGCGTGTCCGGGATGCTGTCCGGGGAGTGGGTGATCCGGGACTTCGAGCCGGTGGGGCACATCCCGTCCGGCACGAAGCTGACCGCGTTCCTGAGCAGCGACCTGGCCGGCAAGGCCGGGGAGGACGCGCTGCGCGAGATCGTCCGAGGCGTCGCCGACGGCCGGTACAAGCCGCTGGTGGACCGGGTGTTCGACCTGGACGAGATCGTGACCGCGCACGAGTACATGGAGGCCGACCGGGCGGTGGGCAAGGTGGTCGTGGTGCCGGAGGTCGGGGGCGAGCGGTAGCCCCGCACCCGGCCGGGGTCAGTTGCCGAAGTTGTCGATCAGCCAGCCGCCGTCCGGCCCGGGCACCAGGACCAGCCGCTGGGACACCGTCCGGGTCCGGCCGTCGCTGGTGCGCAGCCGCAGCGAGCTGCGCACCGCCTGGTCGGGGGCGGACGCCGCGGCGTCGACGAGCGTCAGGTCGTCGACCTGCTTCCAGAAGCTGACGAACGCGAGCTGGCCGCCGAGCTGGCCGTGCGCGTGCTCGGTGAGCCGTTCCCAGGCCGCGCGCGGGTTGGCCGGCAGCAGCGCGTAGTAGGCGCGGGTGGCCTCGGTGAGCTCGCCCTCGGCGGCCGGGGCACTCGTCGAGATCCCGTCCGCCCCGAACGACGAGCTGTGGTCGCCGAGCGCGATGGTGGCCGAGAGCAGCGCGATGAGCAGCGCGGCGACCGCCAGCCCCCCGATCAGCAGGGTGCGGCTGCGGTGCGACCAGCTCGCGGGGACCGGCCGGCGGCCCGCCCACCGGGACGGGCGGGACCGGCGATGCGGCCCGGGCGGCGGCGGCAGCACGGCGGACGCGCCGGAGAGCCGGCCGAGCGGGCCGGCCGGCGGGCGGGTGTCGACGTCGTGCCGGTTGGTCTGGGCGGGCACCACCGGCGCCGGCTGCCGCCCACCGGTGCCCGAGGAGTCGCCGGCCAGGCCGAGCCCTTCCAGCCCGGACGCGCGGTGCGCCGCCGCCGTCCCCCGGTCGCTCGAGCGGGGCGTGGGTACCCGGCCCCGACCGCCCTGGGCGGGGGCCGAGGACCAGGTTCCGTCCGGTGCCTCGACGGCCTCGCGCAGCAGCTGGCGGGCCTGGGCGGCGGTCGGCCGGCGCGCTGGGTCGGCGTCCATCAGCCGGTACAGGGCCTCGGTGAGCCGCCCGGCCCTGGTCGGCGGCCGGATCTGGCCGGCGGCGACCACGTGCAGGTGGTTGAGCGCGTTGTCGCTGACGCCGAACGGCGGCTGCCCCTCCACGCTGATGTAGAGCGTCGCGCCCAGGGAGAACACGTCGGCCTCGGAGGTGGGCGGTGCGCCCCGGGCGACCTCGGGGGCGAAGTAGTCGGGGGTGCCGGTCAGCACCCCGGTCTGGGTGACCGTGATGTCGCCCGCGGCACGGGCGATGCCGAAGTCGGCGAGCTTGACCGAGCCGTCGGCGCAGATCAGCACGTTGCCCGGCTTCACGTCCCGGTGCGCGATGCCGACCCGGTGCGCGGCGTCCAGCGCGTCGGCCAGCTGCGCGCCGATCCGGGCCGCGCCCACGTCGCCGACGAGGCCCTCCTCGGCGAGCAGGGCGGCGAGGGTGCGCGCCCGCACGTACTCCATCACCAGCCAGGGCTCGCCGTCCTGCATCGTGACGTCGTAGACCGCCACCGCGTGCGGATGGTGCAGCCGCGCGGCGATGCGACCCTCGCGGAGGATGCGCTGGCGGGCCTCCGACGCCTGCCGCAGGTCGAGCCCGGGCTCCAGGACGACCTGCTTGAGGGCGACCTGGCGGTGCAGCCGCTGGTCGGTGGCCAGCCAGACCGCGCCCATCGCGCCGACGCCGATCTGGGTGACCAGCCGGTAGCGGTCGGCCACCAGCAGGCCCGGGTGTGCCAGTGGGACGGTTGCGGACGGCCAGCAGGGCCAGTCGACGTCAGCCACGGTGTGGTCAACCCCTCGGGTGGATCGGGTCCGGACTCGGCCGGGGGCCGGAGTCGGATCGGTGCCGGGTCGGCGGCGATCCTCGGGTGTGGTGGGTGGAGCGGGGTGCGATCAGTGCTTCCCGCCGCCGGAGCCCTTGCTGCCGCCGCCGGAGCTGTGGCCGCCGCTGGAGCTGGAGCTGTGGCTGGAACCGCTGCCCGAACCGCCGCCCGAACCGCCGTCCGAGTCACCGCTGGAGGAGCGGCTCGACCGGCTGCCGCCGTCCGAGTCGCCGCCGGAGGAGCCGCGCGAGCTGGACCGCTCCGAGTCGCCCGAACCCGACGAGCCCGAGCCGCCCAGCAGCGAGCCGAGGACGGAGGAGTGCGACCCGGAGCCCGACTCCGACGAGCCCGAGCCCGACCTGGAGGACGAGGACTTCGCCGACGAGGACTTCGCCGACGACTTCGCCGACGACTTCGCCGACGACTTCGCCGAGGAGGACTTCGCGGACGACGACTTCCGCGAGCCGGACGCGCCGGAGGAGCCGCCCAGCAGTGAACCGACCGCCCCGGACACCGCGCTCGTGGCGCCCTTCGACCCCTTCGAGCCGGTGGACCCCGTGGAGCTCCTCGAAACGTTGGCGTCGGAGGAGGTGATCGGGTCGGTGAGGCTGCTCAACGCCGAGCCGGCGGCGCTCGACCGGCCGCTCTGCGAGCCGGTGGACTTCCCGGACGGCTGGGCCGACGTCGAGGACGATCCGCCGCCGGTGAGCCCGCCCGTCAACCCGGACAGCGCGCCGGACCCGCTGCCGCCGGCGGCGTGCTTGCCTCCGCCGGTCAGGCCGCCGGTGACGCCGCCGAGCAGGCCGCCGCCGGAGGACGTGCCGGCCGCGCCGGAGCCGCCGAGCAGCCCCGAGGCCAGCCCGCCCCCGGAGCCCGAGCCGCCGCCGGTCAGGGCGCTGGTGACGCCGCCGACCGCGCCGACCGCGCCGGAGCCGCCGAGCAGCCCCGAGGCCAGCCCGCCGACGGTGTGGTCGACGGTGCCGCCCAGTGCCTTGGTGGCACCACCGACCGTGCCGCCCAGGGTGTTCACCACCGAGCCGACGGCCGGCACCGGCAACGCCTCGCCGAGCCCCTGCACCGTGCCGCCCAGGGCGCCGCCGACGTCGCCCACCGTGGCGGACAGCGTGTGCACCGTTCCGGTGGCCAGCGTGCCGACCTGACCGACGGTCTGGTCCACCGTGGAGCCCAGCGCGCGGGTGGTCTCGCCCAGGCCGCTGCCGAGCTGGGACACCGCGCCGCCACCGGGGTCGAGCGTGGTGGTCAGGCCCTCGACGGCACCGGCCACACCGCCGGTGGCGCCGGACGCGACACCGCCCACCACACCACCGCTCACGGCCGGGGCGGCGGCGGCGGGCGCGGCGGTCGCACCGGGCGCCGACGGGAGGGTGAACACCGGGTTCGTCGCGGCCGCGCCGACCGCGCCGGCCTGAGCCGCGCCGCGCTGGGCGGGGACCAGCGCGACGGGCACGCCGCCCGGGGCGAGCACCTGCAGCGGCGTCGGGAACGCCACCGGGTTGACCAGCGGGTTGCCCGCCGCGTCCAGGCCGGACACCGGCAGCCCGCCGGCGCCGATCCCACCCACGCCGAGCCCGTCGGGACCGGAGCCGATCACGCCGCGCTCCGGGTAGCCGCCGCCCTGCGCGCTGGAGCTGGCGGCTCCGGGGACGCTCTGGCCGAAGAACGCCGCCGCGCCGGCCAGCGACCCGACCGCGAGCAGGGCACCCGCGCTGGTCGCCATCTTGCGCCGGGGGGAGGTGGCGAGCCGGCCGAAGGCGTCCTCGATGTCGGGGTAGTCGGTGACGCCGAGCGGGTGGTCGTTCTGGCCTTCGCGGCGCATCAGCGCGCTCACGGAGACCACGGTGCGCTCGCCGGGCCGGCCCGGGGCGGGGTCGCCGCCGGTGCCGGGAGCACGGCCGAGCAGATCGGCAACGGTGATCACTGTGCGGATCGGCCGACTGCCGCGCTGGGGAGCGAGGTCTGCCACGATCGTTGGTCCTCCTGATGGATGAACGCGGACCTGAGATTTTTACCTGACGGTCACCATTGCCGCCAAGTGCTACTCAACCGCTCAGCAGCCGTCACCCGACTGGGCTAATTGCCGCTCACAGATTTAAGCCGACCGCTCGTCTTGCGGTCAGCGGAGCGAGACAACCTGGAAGACCTCCGCGAGTCGTCCGGCGGGCAGTTCAGCGGTCCTGGCCAGGGCTCGGCCCCAGCCGCGGATCCGGCTCTCGAGATCATCCAGGTGTGCGGTCTGGGACTGGTGCGCGCGCAGCGCGGCCAGCTTCCGGTCGAGCACGTCGGTTACGTCCACCGCGTGGTTCTGCCGCTCGTCCGGCGAGGCCATCAGCCACACCTCGGCGACCGACCAGGCCTCCAGCCCCTCCTCGGAGAGCAGCTCCGGGTGGGCGAACGGGTTGCGCGCGTCGGGGTAGACGGCGGCCAGCGCGGCCTCGCCCGCCGCGCGGTGGTCCGGGTGCGACGCGCCGAACCGCCGCCACCAGATCTCCGGCGACGAGGTGAGCAGCCGCTGGGGCCGCACCCTGCGGATCTGCCGGGTGATGTCCCTGCGCAGCTCGATGCTCGGGGTCAGCCGGCCGTCCGGGTACCCGAGGAACGTGACGTCCCGCACGCCGAGCTCCTCGGCCGCCGCGCGCTGCTCGTCCTCGCGCAGCCCGGCCATCCGCTCGCGGGGGGTGTCGTCGAAGCCGCCCGCGTCGCCGGAGGTGCAGAGGCAGTAGGACACCTCGGTGCCGGCCTTGGTCCAGCCGGCCACCGTGCCGGCGGCACCGAAGTCGACGTCGTCGGGGTGGGCCATGACCACCAGCGCGCGCTCGACGTCGGAGATCGGGGTGACGCGGTCGGCCTGCACGGGGGACGACCGTACGGGTTCGGGGGACGAGCGGCACGTCGGCACCCGGCACGGCCTCAGCCGCCGGGCGGAACTGCTCAGCCGCCGGAGCGGAACCTCCGCCGGGTCTCGCCGAGCGCCCGGGCGCCGGCCACGCCCGCCCCGCCGGCGATCACCAGGCCCAGCACGTCGAGCACCGGCCCGCCGTTGGTGCAGAGCATCCCGACCAGCGCGGCCACGACGAGCAGCGCCGCCGGCGTCCGCCGGGCGTGCACGTACTCCAGGGTCGACCCGCCGGACAGCCCGCTCCGCTTCGCCGCCGAGGACAGCATGGCGAGGTACCCGGCATGACCCAGGGTGACCAGCAGCCCGGCCAGCGTCACCACGAACGCGACTAACTCGATGACCACGGCCATGCGGTCCACAGTGCCACAGGCCGAGGGTCAGGCGCGGCCCATCCGTCCCCGGCCCAGGCGCAGCAGCAGCATGCCCAGCTCGCGGCCCTCGGGACCCAGCTCACGGAACCGGGCCAGCACGGCCTGCTCCCGGCTGAGCACCACCCGGGGGCCGCCCTCGGCCCGGCGGATGACGCCGATCTGCCGGGACACCTCCGCCCGCCGCTTGATCAGGCGCAGGATGTCGGCGTCGAGCCGGTCGATCTCCTCGCGCAGCGTGGTGATGTCCTCGGCCGGAGCGGGCGGGTCGGTCACGACCACGTCGACCCCGGCAGGTCCGTCGCTGGATGGGCTGGTCACGGTTGTCCTCCTGCTCGGAAAGCCTGTTCGGAAAGGCCCCGCCGGTCCGGGCTCGTCGGGCTCGTGACGCGCAAAACGCCCCGGGTCGACGGACCCCGGGGCGCGGTGACTGCTGGGTGTGCTCAGCCGGTCACGGGCACCGAAGCTCGGCACCCGTGGCTAAACTCCCGCCGAGCGGCGGGGACACGTGCTGGCACGTGCAGAGTGTGCCACACCGGCCGGTACCGTGGCGGGCACGATGAGTGCGTTGTTCGAACTGCCGTCCAGCCCGGCGAGCGCCGGCTCGCCCGCCCGAGGCGCCCACCGGCCGGGTCGCGATCCCGAGGAGCTGCTGCGCGGGCTCAACCCGCAGCAGGCCGAGGCGGTGGGGCACAGCGGCTCGCCGTTGCTCATCGTGGCCGGCGCGGGGTCGGGCAAGACGCGGGTGCTCGCCCACCGGATCGCCTACCTGCTGGCCGCGCGGGACGTGCAGCCCGGCCAGATCATGGCCATCACGTTCACCAACAAGGCCGCCCGTGAGATGGCCGAGCGGGTGGCCGCGCTGGTCGGCAGGCGCAGCGCCGCGATGTGGGTGTCCACCTTCCACTCGATGTGCGTGCGGGTGCTGCGCCGGGAGGCGAAGACCCTCGACATGGGGTCCAGCTTCTCGATCTACGACGCCGACGACAGCCGCAGGCTGCTCACCCAGGTGACCCGCGACCTCGACCTGGACGCCAAGCGCTACCCGGCGCGCGGGCTGGCCGCGCAGATCTCCAACCTGAAGAACGAGCTGCTCGACGCCACCGACGCGGCCGACCGGGCCGGCAACGACTACGAGCGCCGGGTCGCCGAGGTCTTCGCGCTCTACCAGCGCAGGCTCACCCAGGCCGACGCGCTGGACTTCGACGACCTGATCATGACCACGGTCAGCATGCTGCAGTCGTTCCCCGCCGTCGCCGAGTACTACCACCGGCGGTTCCGGCACATCCTGGTCGACGAGTACCAGGACACCAACCACGCGCAGTACATGCTGATCCGCGAGCTGGCCGGGCACCGGGAGGCCGATCCGGACCCGTCCCGGCCGGAGCGGCTGGAGCCGGCCGAGCTGTGCGTGGTCGGCGATGCCGACCAGTCCATCTACGCCTTCCGGGGCGCGAACATCCGCAACATCGTCGAGTTCGAGCGGGACTACCCGGAGGCCCGGACGATCCTGCTGGAGCAGAACTACCGCTCCACCCAGACCATCCTGTCCGCCGCGAACTCGGTGATCGCCCGCAACACCGACCGGCGGGACAAGCGGCTGTGGTCCGAGGCCGGCGACGGCGAGAAGATCGTCGGCTATGTGGCGGACAACGAGCACGACGAGGCCGCCTTCGTGGCCGCCGAGATCGACCGGCTCTCCGACGCGGGCACCGCGAAGAACAGCGACATCGCGGTGTTCTACCGGACGAACTCGCAGTCCCGGGTCTTCGAGGACGTGTTCCTGCGGGTCGGGCTGCCGTACAAGGTCGTCGGCGGGGTCCGGTTCTACGAGCGGCGCGAGGTGCGCGACGCGCTGGCCTACCTGCGGGTGCTGTCCAACCCGGAGGACACGGTCAGCCTGCGCCGGATCCTGAACGTGCCGCGCCGGGGCATCGGCGACCGGGCCGAGGAGTCGGTGGCGCTGTACGGCGAGAAGCACCGGCTGTCGTTCGCCACCGCGCTACGCCGGGCCGCCGAGGGCGAGGTGCCCACGCTGGCCACCCGGTCGCAGCGGGCCATCGCGACGTTCGTGGACATGCTGGACGAGCTGCGGGAGAAGGCCGTGTCCGGCGAGCCGGTGGCCGAGCTGCTGGAGTCGGCGCTGGCTCGCACCGGCTACGCCGCCGAGCTGGAGGACAGCGAGGACCCGCAGGACGAGTCGCGGCGGGAGAACCTGGCCGAGCTGGTCACCGTGGCCCGCGAGTTCGCCGGCGACGCGGCCGCCGACCCGGACGCCGCCGCGGCGGCGCTGGATCAGGGGCTGCCCGCGCCCGGCTCGCTGGCCGCGTTCCTGGAGCGCGTCGCGCTGGTCGCCGACGCCGACTCCATCCCGGACGGCGGGGACGGCGTGGTCACCCTGATGACCCTGCACACGGCGAAGGGCCTGGAGTTCCCGGTGGTGTTCAGCACCGGCTGGGAGGACGGGGTCTTCCCGCACCTGCGCGCACTGGGCGAGCCGAAGGAGCTGGCCGAGGAACGCCGGCTGGCCTACGTGGGCATCACCCGGGCCCGCGAGCGTCTGTACCTGTCCCGGGCGACCGTGCGGTCGGTGTTCGGCGCGCCGTCCACCAACCCGCCGTCCCGGTTCCTGGACGAGGTCCCGCCGGAGCTGCTCGACTGGCGGCGGTCCGGGCCGGATCGCTCCGCGCCGGTCGGGGTGGTCGGCTTCGGCCAGCGCGCCGGGCGGTTCGGCGACGGCGGCTACGGCGCGGGCACCCCGCGCGGCGCGTCCGACCGGGGCACCTGGAAGCCCGGCGCGGCGCGGCGAGAAGCTCCGGCGCTGTCCCTGGACGTCGGCGACCGGGTCAGCCACGACAAGTACGGCCTGGGCACGGTGGTGGCCACCGAGGGCGCCGGTCCCCGCGCCAACGCCACCATCGACTTCGGCAGTGCCGGCACGGTGCGGCTGATGCTGATCGGCGGGGTCCCGCTGCAGAAGCTCTGAGGCCCGCCGGTGATTCCGGACGATTCCCCGGCGGCCAATCCTCCGGCGGCGATTTCGCCGACGGCCGATGTCAAGACGCCGTCGCCGGGTCCGACCTCCTCGTGACAGAGCCGGTCGACCGGCCGACGAGTGCGGCCGGGCCAGGAGAGGGACACCCATGGACTTCGAGCGCCACTGCGCCGAGATCGTCACCCAGACCGAGCTGCTGACCGCCGACGTCACCGGTGCCGACCTGCACGCACCCGTGCCGTCCTGCCCCGGCTGGACGCTCGGGATGTTGCTGCGGCACATCGGCGGTGGGCACCGCTGGGCGGAGGAGGTCGTGCGCACCCGGGCGACCGGGTTCCTCCTCGACGACCGGCTGCGCAGGCTGGAGGGCGACGACTCGGGCGAGGTGCCGGCCCGCTGGCTGGTCGAGGGCGCGACCCGGTTCGCGGACACCCTGCGCGCGGCCGGGCCGGACGCCTCGACCTGGGGGCCGTTCCACTTCGGGCGGGCGTCGTTCTGGGCCCGCCGGTTCGCGAACGAGACGCTCGTGCACCGCGCCGACGCGACCCTGGCGGCCGGCACCGCGTTCGCCGCCGCCCCCGACGTCGCCGAGGAGGCCGTCGCCGAGTGGCTGGAGCTGGACTCGCTGCCCCAGCACTTCGAGCTCCGCCCGGAGAAGCGGGAGCTGCTCGGCGCGGGCCGCACGCTGGCGTTCGAGGCGACCGACGCCGACGCCGCGTGGTCCGTCGACCTGACCGGGGACGTCATCGCCTGGCGGCGGGGTCGCGGCGCGGCGGCGGTGACGGTGCGGGCGTCGCTCACCGACCTGCTGCTGGTGCTCTACCGCCGCACGGCCGTGCCCGGTGCGGGGGTCGAGGTGCTGGGCGACGCGGCACTGCTGGAGCTCTGGTCGGGTCACGTCGCGTTCGCGTGACGGGCCGGGGAGCCGCCTCGGCGGGTGGTCAGTCGGCGGTGGAGCTGCCGGTGACGCGGATGCCCCTGGCGGCGAGCCAGGGCAGCGGGTTGAGCTTCTTGCCGCTCGGGTCCCAGATCTCGAAGTGCAGGTGCGGGCCGGTGGACTGGCCCCGGTTGCCGATCTCGGCGATCTGCTCGCCGGCCTTCACCTTCTGCCCGACGCGCACCAGCGACCGGTTGATGTGGCCGTACACGCTGATCCAGCCGCCGGGGTGCTGCAGCCGGACCCACATGCCGAAACCGGAGGCCGGGCCGGAGGAGATGACGGTGCCGTCGGTGACCGCGTAGATCGGGGTGCCGATCTTGTTGGCCAGGTCGATGCCGTAGTGCGTGGTGCCCCAGCGGCCGCCGAAGCCCGAGGTGAAGGTGCCGTTGGCCGGCTTCACGTACTCCTGGCCGCCGAACACGCTGGCGGCCGGGGCGCCGCCGGCCAGCGCCGACCTGACCCGGCCGGCGTCCTCGGCCAGCCGCTCGCCGACCTTGACCGCCTTGGTCAGGCTGGCGACGTCGGCCACGTCGGAGTTGTTGTCCATCTGGGTCAGCTCGGGGCTGGACCGCGCGTAGCTGGTGGAGGCGGCGTCGCGCGACCGGCTGGCCGCGACGGTCACCCCGTGCAGCTCGTTCTCCGGCCCGGACGAGCCCTGGATCAGGGCGCCGGTCGCGGTGGTGCGGGCCACCTCGTAGTGCTCGGCCTCGGCGAGGAATCCGGACATGCCGGGCACGGCCGCGATCGACGCGCCGGTGGCCACCGCCGCGATCGCGACGCGGCCCTGCCAGGGCGACGTAGGCGCGGAAGCCCGGTGGTGTCCCCGCTGCCGGTGCGACGTAGGCCGCACATGGCTGGGGGCCGGTTCAGCGCCGCGTGGGGAGCGGTCGAGCGCCAAGACCTGCCTGTTTCGTACTCAGGACCGGTGCTCAACCGTGATGGGTCTGGGGAAACCCGTTCTGTGCCGTTCGGGGTCGGCACGAGATCACTGTCGTTACCGGTCTGTGATACGGACCTCAGGAACCTAGACCCGTGTGGGTGGGCAGCGCAAATCGATCGACGGCGTGTCCGCGTCACCGGTGGTCAGGCGGCCCGACCCGGGTCCGCCCGCTGCCCGTCCGGGAGCCCAGCGGGGGCTCCTCGTCGAGCTTGCTCAGCGAGCTCGCCACCCAGTGCACGGTCCTCGGGTGGATGGGTAGCGACAGGTGCCCGACGTTGGTCAGCTCCAGGCTCCGGATGTTCAGGTCGGGGTGCTCGAGGCGGGCGTTGCGCTGCGGCACGATCAGGTGGTCCAGCCGGCTCCACACCACCAGGAACCGGGTGCGGCAACGCGGCGCGGGCTCGGCCAGCTCGGCGAACAGGTCCGAGCCGGGCACCAGCTGGCGGGCCAGCGGGGTGGGCAGCAGGTAGGCCGCCGCCGTGCCCCGGTGCGGGCTGCCCAGCGTGGTGAGCGTGTGCACGGCCTCGTCGCCGCCGAGCCGCTGCACGTAGTAGCGGCCGATCAGGCCACCCAGCGAGTGCCCGACCAGGTGCACCCGGTCCGAGCCGGTGCGCTCGCGCAGCCGGTCGACGTGCCGGCGCAGCTCGTGCGCCTCGGCACGCACGTCGGTGGTCAGCGCGCTGTAGTTCACGCCGTGCACCACCCCGAACCCGCGCCGGCGCAGCGCGCCCCGGAAGACGCCGAACACCGACCGGTTGTCCCAGATGCCGTGCAGCAGCAGGATCGGGGTGCCGGCCGCCGCCATGTCGGAGACGACCAGGCTGCGCTGGCCGGGGCTCAGCGCGTCGGTGCGGTAGTGCTTGTACGGCCCTTCGGGACGGATGTGCTCGTGCGCGAGGCCCCACGGGTAGCTGGCCAGGTGCACCGCCGACCAGGCGCCCTCGACGGCGAGCCCGCGCAGGCCGGACGGGGACAGGAAGGTGCGTGCGGTGTAGCCGGCGGCCTCGGTGACCGTGCGGCGCAGGGCGTGGACCAGGCCGGGGGAGCTCGGCGGCGGGCCCGGGCGGTGTGGCGCGCCCGGGGTGCGTCGATCGGCGCGATCGCCCATCGCGTGGCTTAAGGTGCCCGGAACCACGCCGCCCGCGTCATCGGGGACTGACATGTTCCGACGGTACGTCACCATTCAATCAACGGAACCCATCCGTTCGGTCAGTTCGCGAGATCGATCTCCCAGGTGCGGCTGACCCGTTCCGGGCGCGGGCCGGCGGCCGTCCGACGACGCCCGCCACGCCGGACCGCACCGCCACGGCGCCACCCGGACCCGGGTGGCGCCGGAGGTGGTTCCCGGCGTCCCCGGGTGGTGCTGGCCCTCGCGGTGCTGGGCACCGTGGCGGGATCGCTGCTGGTGGCGGCCGGCCCCCGGTTCCCCGTCGCGCACACCCGCGCGGGTCTGGTGGTCGGTCCGGCGTTCGGGATCTGGCCGCTGCTCGCCGTGCTGTCGGTGGCGCCCGCGGTGGCCGCCGTGATGCTGCTGCTGGTCCGGCAGTGGGCACCGGCGCTGGCCATGACCGCCTCCCTCGGCGCGCTGGCGGTGGGCCGGGCGCTGCTGGAGCTGCAGCTGGTCCGCGACCCCGCCCGGGCCGCCAGGGCCGAGCTCGCCGCGCCGACCGGCCTGGGCGTGCTGCACCCGGGTCCCGGCGCGTGGCTGCTGCTGGTCGGCGAGCTGATGCTGGCGGCGGGCGGGATCGCGGCCGCCGTCGAGGTGGGCTCCGCGCGCGGGGAGCGCAGCCAGGACGAGCCGGCCTCCCCGCCCACCACGCTGCTGGTCGGCGTGGGCTGCGCGGTGCTGGCCGGAGTGGGACTGCTCGCCTCGCCGTACGGCTCGGACAGCCCGTACCTGGTGCCGCGCTCGGTGCTCGACGCCCCGGGGTGGGCGGCGGCCGGCGGGTTCGCGCTGGCCGTGGCGCTCGGGCTGGCGGTGGCGCTGGCCTGCTCCAGCCCGGACAGCCGGGTGGCGGCCGGCGGGCTGGTCGGCGCCGCGCTGGCGGTGCTCGGGGTGGCCGCGCCCCGGGTGGTGGAAGCGGCGGCGGCACCCTCGCTGCGGGTCGCCGCCGGCCCGGTGCTGGCGCTGGTCGGCGCGTCCGGGCTGGCCGTGCTGGCGACCTGGGTGGGCGAGCACGGCCGGCGGGTGGCGCTCGCGGTGGCCGAGGGGCGGCCGGCGGGCGGTGCCGCGGCCGCCCGGGTGGAGCCGCTGCCGGCCGGCCCGAGCGCCGACGTG
>DASXJJ010000064.1:0-10891 GCA_036497465.1 Pseudonocardia sp.
GACGTCGACCACGGCACCTACCCGTTCGTGACCAGCTCGAACCCGACGGCCGGTGGCGCCGCCGTCGGCTCCGGGATCGGCCCGATGCGCATCGACCGGGTGATCGGCATCCTCAAGGCCTACACCACCAGGGTCGGCTCCGGCCCGTTCCCCACCGAGCTGCACGACGCCATGGGCGAGCGGCTGCGCAAGGTCGGCGGCGAGTTCGGCGTGACCACCGGGCGGTCCCGGCGCTGCGGCTGGTTCGACGCCGTGATCGGGCGCTACGCCACCCGGGTCAACGGGATCACCGACTTCTTCCTCACCAAGCTCGACGTGCTGTCCGGGCTGGAGAAGGTCCCGGTGTGCGTGGCCTACGAGGTCAACGGCCGGCGCAGCGACGAGATGCCGATGACCCAGACCGACGTGCACCACGCCGTCCCCGTGTACGAGGAACTGCCCGGCTGGTGGGAGGACATCTCCGAGTGCCGCTCGTTCGAGGACCTGCCGAAGAACGCGCGGGACTACGTGCTCGCCCTGCAGGGCATGATCGGCGCGAAGATCTCGGCGATCGGCGTCGGCCCCGGCCGGGACGAGACCATCGTCCGCTGACCCGGCGAGGCTGACCCGGCGGGGCTGACCCGGCGGGCCGGCCCGGCGGCGGCCACCCGGCGCGGCCCGGCCCCGGCGGCGGTCAGCCGTCGCGGGAGAGCATGGCCTCCTCCAGGTCCAGCTCGCGCATCACCCGGCGCAGCACCTCGTCGTCGATCCGGCCCTGGTCGCGGTACTGCACGAACGTCTCCCGCTCGGCGGTCACCATCTCCCGGCGCAGCCGCCGGTACGCCGCCCCGGGGCTCTCGCCGGCCTCCTCGGCGCCGCGCCCGAGCCGTTCCCACGACGAGTTGGTACGCATCTGGGCCAGGTAGCGCAGCTTCTGCACCGAGTGGTCGGCGCCCCGGCCGTCCTGCTCGGCCAGCGTGTCCAGCCGGGCCACCGCGGCGCGGCCGGCGGCGTGCTGGGCCTGCGCCTCGGCCAGCGCGTCCGCCGCCGACTCCTCGCCCCGCACCCCGAGCGCGCGGATCAGCGCGGGCAGCGTCAGCCCGTGCAGCAGCAGCGTGGCCACCGTCACGAAGAAAGCCAGGAAGATCAGCTTCTCCCGGCTCGGCACGTCGGCGGTGATGGCGAACGCGGCGGCCAGCGACACCACGCCGCGCATCCCGGCCCAAGACAGGACGGCCGGGAAGCGCCAGTTCGGGGACGGGTCGCGCGCCCGGACCCGGGGCAGCATGCGGGGCAGGTAGGTGGCCGGGAACATCCAGACCACCCGGGCCAGCACGGCGGCCGCGGTGACCGCCAGCCCGGACAGCAGCAGCGGCCCGACCTCACCGACCTCGCGAACCACCGAGGTCAGCTGCAGCCCGATCAGCGCGAACACCACCGACTCCAGCACGGTGTCCGACGCGCGCCACACCGCGTCGTCCTGCAGCCGGGTGGCGTAGCCGGTCTGCGGGGCCTTGTGCCCCAGGTACAGCCCGGCCACGACCACCGCCAGCAGCCCGGAGGAGTGCGCCTCCTCGGCGATCAGGTACACGGCGAACGGCACGGCCAGCCCGAGCGCGCTCTCGATCGGCGGGTCGTTGAGCCGGACCCGGACCCAGTGCACCACCCAGGCCACCGCGAGGCCGATCAGCACGCCGCCGAGCCCGGCCAGCAGGAACATGCCGACCCCGCCGAGCAGCGAGATGCCCGCACCGGCCGCCGCGGCCACGGCCACCCGGAACAGGGTCAGCGCGGTGGCGTCGTTGACCAGGCTCTCCCCGGCCAGGATGGTCATCATCCGCCGGGGCAGCCCGAGCTTGCGGCCCACCGCGATCGCGGCCACCGCGTCCGGCGGCGCCACCACCGCGCCCAACACCAGCCCACCGGCCAGGCTCAGCCCGGGCACCAACCACCAGGCCACCAGGCCGACCACGAGCGTGCTGAAGATGACCAGCCCCACGGCGAGCAGCCCGATCGGCCGGATGTTGGCCCGGAAACCGCGATACGAGGAGTCCAGCGCCGCCGAGTACAGCAGCGGGGTCAGCACCGCGAACAGCACGACGTCCGGGTCGATCCGGAAGTCGGGCACCCCCGGGATGAACGAGGCCACGATCCCGAGCACGACCAGGACCAGCGTCGGGGACGTGCGGAACCGCCGGCACAGGGCCGTGACGGCCAGCGAGCCGAGCACCAGGGCGATGAGCGGGAGACCTTCCACTGAGGAAGGATGACTGGTGCGGGTGCCGAACGACCAGAGATCTATCCAGTGATCGTGACGGCACCTCGGCGACGGGTACCGGAGGGCAGGCCATGAGCTGTACGCACACCGAGAGACTGGACACGGCTGACTGGACGGAGCCGACCCCGGACAGCCCCGACGGCTGCGCGGACTGCCTGGCCGCCGGCGAGAGCGTGTGGGCGCACCTGCGGATCTGCCTGGACTGCGGGCACGTGGCGTGCTGCGACTCCAGCCCGCACCGGCACGCGGCGGTGCACGCGCGGGACACCGGGCACGTGGTCATCCGGTCGTTCGAGCCGGGCGAGTCGTGGCGGTGGTGCTTCCTCGACGAATCGGTCGTCTGAGTGGGCGCCGGTGCCAGCGTCGTGGTGGTCGGCGCCGGCGTGGTCGGCCTGGCCGTCTCGGCGGCGCTGCGCGCCTCGGGCGCGCGGGTGACCTGCCGGGAGGCGGTCGGCCCGATGACGCAGCGCTCGTGCGGCTCGACCCGGATCTTCCGGCTCGCGCACGGCGACCCCGCGCTGGTCGAGCTGGCGGCGGCGGCCAGGGCCCGGTTCGGCCAGTGGCGCCCGGGGCTGGTCGGCGGGCACGGCGTGGTGGTCACCGGCGACGGCGCGCCGCGCTGGGCGCAGGCGATGCGCGCGGCCGGTGCCCCGGTGCGCGAGGTCGACGGCACCGCCGGGCTGGGGCTGCCGGTGCGCCCGATGCCGGGGCCGGCGCTGGTCGACCCGTCCGGCGGGGTGCTGGCCGCCGGCGAGGTCGCCGAGCTGCTCACCGAGCGGGTGGGCGACGCGCTGGAGCGCCGGCCGGTGCGCTCGCTGGAGCCGGCCGGGTCGGGGGTGCGGGTGGACGGCGAGCGGTTCGACGCCTGCGTGCTGGCCGCTGGCGCGGGCACTCCGGCGCTGGCCGCCCAGGTCGGGATGACGGTGCCCGGCCAGCTGTCCCACCACTGCCGGTTCACCGTCACCCTGCGCGGGGCTGACACGGCGCTCGACACGACAGCCGGCGCGGCGCTCGACACGGCGCTCGACACGGCGGTCGGAGGCGGGGACGGGCCGCCGTGCCTGCTGGACAAGGGCGGCGCGTGGCGGCCGGGGTTCACCAGCTACCAGCAGCTCACCGGCCCCGGGCGGTGGGCCGTCGGGGCGCACTGGCCGGACGCCGTCTCCGGCCTGCACCAGATCGACCGGGCGGCCTTCGTCGCCGAGGCGCGGGCGCGCACCGTCGAGTACGTGCGGGAGAACCTGCCCGGCGCCGACCCGGAGCCGGTGGAGGAGCTGTACTGCGACAACTACGAGGGCTGGGGCGACGGCTTCGAGGTGCGGCGGGCCGGCGGGGTGCTCGCGGTCTACGGCGACAACCTGTTCAAGCTGGCCCCGGTGCTCGGCGAGCGGCTGGCGGCCGCCGCTCTGGACGGCTCCACGCCCGGGTCGGTCAGGGCGCGCTGAGGTACTCGGCGCGGGCGAACACGCCGGCGTCCGGGTTGTCGGTGAACACCCCGTCCACCCCGATGTCCAGGAACCGCGCCAGCTCCTCGACCACCGAGCCGAACCCGGGGTGGAAGCGGCGCTCGGCGCGGAACGTGTACGGGTGCACCGCGAGCCCGGCCGCGTGCGCGTCGGCCACCAGTGCGGTCGGCTCGGCGATCGCGTCAGCCAGCACCTGGGCCTTCGCCGGGCCGATGGCCGCCGCGTACCCGGCGATCCGGCGCAGCCCGTCCGGTGTGGTCAGCTCCCGGTAGTCGCCCGCCGCGCCGTCCGCCGGGGCACCCGAGCCGGCCAGCAGCTGCACCAGCGGCACCGACAGCTCGCCGGCCAGCGCCCGCAGGTTGTGCACCTCGAAGGACTGCACGAACACCGGGGCGTCCGCGTAGTCCAGACCGGCCCGGCGCAGCGCGGCCACCAGCGGCGCCTCGCAGGCCAGCCCGAGGCCGGCGTGCCAGGTCGGGTGCTTGGTCTCCGGGTAGACCCCGACCGGCCGGCGCAGCTCCCCGCTGAGCCGCAGCGACAGCGCGAGGATCTCGTCGAACGTGGGCACCCGGTAGCGGCCGTCGAACCGGGTGTTGCCGGGCCGGACCGCCGGGATGCGTTCCACCGCCCGCAGGGTGCGCAGCTCGGCGAGGGTGAAGTCGGTGGTGAACCAGCCGGTGACCGCCGTGCCGTCGATCTCCCGGGTGACCCGGCGGCCGGCGAACTCCGGGTGCGCCGCGACGTCGGTGGTGCCGCCGATCTCCGGCTCGTGCCGCGCGACCAGCACCCCGTCCCGGGTGCTCACCAGGTCGGGCTCCAGGAAGTCGGCCCCCAGCCGCGCCGCCAGCTCGTAGGAGGCCAGGGTGTGCTCAGGCCGGTACCCCGACGCGCCCCGATGGCCGATGATCAACGGATTCCGCGCGGGGGCTGGGGCGGTCCGGACCAGGGTCTTGGTCGGCATTGCCTCACGATTGTGCGCGACGAAGGCCGGTCCGTCACGGCTGTGCGGCGAGCGGTCGGCGACCGGGTGAACGTCCGGTGCGGCCCCGCACACCCGGCGGGCGCGACGTGACGCTCCCGCGGTGTGCGGGACCGCACGGCACGCCGGACGCGGTCCGCGGGGGTGACTGGCTAGGCTGCGCAGCCGTGCGCGTCCTGGTGATTGGCTCCGGTGCCCGTGAGCACGCCCTCGTCCTGGCCCTGGCGCAGGACCCCTCGGTGACGGCGCTGGCCTGCGCCCCGGGCAACGCCGGCACCGCTTCGGTGGCCGAGCACCTGGGCCTGGGCGAGCTGGCCGACCCGGCCTCGGTCACCGCGCTGGCCCAGCGCTGGCAGGCCGACCTGGTCGTGATCGGCCCCGAGGTGCCGCTGGTCGCCGGAGTGGCCGACGGGGTGCGCGGGGCCGGGATCGCGTGCTTCGGTCCCAGCGGGCCGGCCGCCGCGATCGAGGGCTCCAAGGCGTTCGCCAAGGATGTGATGGCCGCCGTCGGGGTGGCCACCGCGCACGCCGAGACCGTCGACAACCCGGCGAGGCTGGACGCCGCGCTGGCCCGGTTCGTCCCGCCCTACGTGGTCAAGGACGACGGGCTGGCCGCCGGCAAGGGCGTGGTGGTCAGCACCGACCTCGAGGTGGCCCGCGCGCACGCCCTGACCCTGCTCGACGGCGGCCACCCGGTGCTGCTCGAGTCGTTCCTGGACGGGCCGGAGGTGTCGCTGTTCTGCCTGGTCGACGGCCGGACGGTGCGCCCGCTGCTGCCCGCGCAGGACTTCAAGCGGGTCGGCGACGACGACAGCGGCCCGAACACCGGCGGGATGGGCGCCTACGCCCCGCTGCCGTGGGCGGACGACCGCCTGGTCGACGACGTGTGCAACCGGATCGTGCAGCCGGTGGTCGACGAGCTGGCCGCGCGGGGGACGCCGTTCAGCGGGCTGCTCTACGCCGGGCTGGCGCTCACCGCCGACGGACCGGCCGTGGTGGAGTTCAACTGCCGCTTCGGCGACCCGGAGACCCAGGTGGTGCTGGCGCTGCTGCGCACCCCGCTGGCCGCGCTGCTGCACGCCACGGCCACCGGGGCGCTCGCCGCGCAGCCCACGCTGGAGTGGGCGCCGGGCTCGGCGGTGACCGTGGTGCTCGCCGCCGACGGCTACCCGGCCACCCCCCGCCTCGGAGACGTGATCACCGGCGCCGACTCCGACGGCGTGCTGCACGCCGGCACCCGGCGGCGCGAGGACGGCGCGGTGGTCAGCTCGGGCGGCCGGGTGCTGTCCGTGGTGGGCACCGGTGCCGACCTGGCGGCCGCGCGGCAGGACGCCTACCAGCGGGTGGAGCGGGTGCGGCTGCCCGGCGGGCACTTCCGCTCGGACATCGCGCTACGCGCCGTCGAAGGCCGCGTCGCGGCCCCCGTCACCGGCTGACCCGGTCGCCCCCGAGGCGGCGGTCAGCGCATCGGCCAGCTCGCCCAGCCAGGCGATCCGCTCCTCGATGCCCGGTGAGCCCGGGATGCCGGCCAGCGCGGCCATGTCCCGCCAGCGGTGCGCGACGTCGTTGAGCCGCAGCGCGGTGACCCGCGCGGCGGTGCCCAACCGGTGGCTGTGCTCCCGGTCCTGCAGCGCGGCGGCCACGTCCCCGGGCAGCCCGGTGGCCGCCGGGTCCAGCTGCATCGGCCCGGCCGGCGCCACGAACTCGGCGAACTGCCGGGAGCCGACCGGCAGGTCGCCGACCAGCGCGCAGCCCGCGGCCATCGCCTCGTAGAACCGGCTGCCCACCTCCCGATGCGCGCCGGCCTGCTTGCGCTCCCCGAAGCGGTGGTGGTTGGCCAGGAACACCCGCGACCGGGTGGCCATCGCGGTGAAGATCCGCCGGTGCTGGTCCAGCGAGGTGATCGCGCCGAGCTGGCCGATGTCCTGCTGGTACTGGCCGGCGTGCTGGCTGGCCCACTGCCGCAGCAGCTCGTTCTGGGCCGGCGAGGTGGCGCCGGGGGCGAACACGTCGATGGTGCGCTCGCCGTCCTCCCCGCGTACCGGGAAGGCCAGCACGTCGAGCAGCGGGGGCAGCACACCGACCGTGGTCAGCCGCTGCGAGCGCAGGTGCCCCAGCGGCGGCATCTCGCTGCCGGAGAACAGCGCGTCGGCCCGCCTGCGCAACACCGAGACGAGCTCCGGGTAGCGGCGCAGGTCGCGCTCGGTGACCACGCCGATGTGCACGACCACCCGGTGCGCCAGCTCGTACCAGTCCGGCACGCCGACCAGCGTCGCGGCGTCCGGCAGGTCGCGCGCCAGCACCAGCAGCACGTCCGAGGGCTCGCCGTCGGGCTGGTGGTGCTCGACGCGGTAGGGGTACATCAGCCGGCTGGTGCCGAGCATCCGGCGCACCCCGGACCGGGCGAAGGTGCCCTTACTGAACCGGGGCGAGGCGAGCACCACCCGGTACATCGCGGCGGACAGCGCGTCGCGCAGCGCGTCCTCGGCCTCGCTGATGCCGCCGAAGTCCTCGATCGGGCGCACCTCGCGCAGGGTGAGGATGGCGACGCGGGGCCCCCGCCGGCCCTCGGTGGACTCCGCGCGGGCCACCCGGGGCGGGCGTTCCGGCCGGCCGGACTCCACCGGCGGCGCGGTCGGCGGCGCGAAGCGTGGCACCGGAGGCGGCGAGGGGTCCACGACCTCCCCGTCGACCACGGCCGGCAACAACTCCAGCGGACCCCGGCGCGGATACGGGGTGGGGCGGATCCGGATGGTCATCGGTACCGCGGCCTCCATGACGTGCGGCTCGTCTACGCCGAGCCAGTATGGCTGACGAATCGCCCTGGTCCAGGGTGTTCGGCGGTTCGGGCGAGCCCCGGCCGTGGCCCGGCAACCCCGCCGTACCCCGGTTGGCGGGGGGTGTGCGGTCGGGAGGGTGACCCGGCCCGGTACCGTCGGGGGAATGAATGAGCCGGTGACTCCCCGGTGGCCGTGCTGACCGCAGCCGCCCCGGAGCGGGCGGTCAGCCCCTCGGCACTGCGGATCGGCCCCTTGGTGGTGGACCCGCCGGTGGTCCTCGCCCCGATGGCCGGAGTGACCAACCCGCCGTTCCGCGCGCTGTGCCGCGAGCACGGCGCGGGCCTCTACGTGTGCGAGATGATCACCTCCCGGGGCCTGGTCGAGCGCAACCCGGAGACCTTCCGCATGATCCGGTTCGGTCCGGCGGAGCGGCCGAGGTCGATGCAGCTCTACGGGGTCGACCCGGCCACCGTCGAGGCCGCCGTGCGGATCGTCGCCGAGCGGGACCTGGCCGACCACGTCGACCTCAACTTCGGCTGCCCGGTGCCCAAGGTGACCCGCCGCGGCGGCGGCGCGGCGCTGCCGTTCAAGCGGCGGCTGTTCGAGCGGATCGTGTCCGGCGCGGTGCGGGCCGGCGCCACCCGGGGCATCCCGGTCACGGTGAAGATGCGCATCGGCATCGACGACGAGCACCACACCTACCTGGAGGCCGGCCGGATCGCCGCGGACGCCGGGGTGGCCTCGGTGGCGCTGCACGGGCGCACGGCGGCGCAGCGCTACTCCGGGCAGGCCGACTGGTCGGCGATCGCCCGGCTGCGCGACGAGCTCCCGGCCGGACTGCCGGTCCTGGGCAACGGCGACGTGTTCGCCGCCGAGGACGCGGTGCGGCTGATGCGGAGCACCGGCTGCGACGGGGTGGTCATCGGCCGGGGCTGCCTGGGCCGGCCCTGGCTGTTCGGCGAGCTGGAGGCGGTGCTGACCGGCCGGCCGAAGCCGCCGCCCCGCACGCTCGGGCACGCGCTGGCCACGCTGGGGCGGCACGGCCGGCTGCTGTGCGAGCACCACGACCCGTACAAGGGAATTCGGGAACTGCGCAAACACGTAGCCTGGTACCTGAAGGGGTACCCGGTGGGATCCGAGTCGCGACGGCGGCTCGGCATGGTGTCCTCGCTGGACGAGCTCGATGAGCTGCTCGGCCGGCTGGACGCGGTCTCCGGTCACGAACTGCCGTTCGACGCGGACTCCCCGCGCGGCCGGCAGGGGTCGCCGGGAAGGGTCACCCTCCCGCACGGCTGGCTGGACGACCCGGACGATGTCACCGTGCCCGGTGGCGCCGAGCTGGCCAGCTCCGGGGGCTGAGCGCCCACGAACCTTCGCCCGGTTGGGCGAATCGCCCCGGACAGCGAGTGTGATCGGCCGGAATGGACCAGACAACACCGACCATGGGGCAGCAGGAGGTGGATGTGCAGTGAGTGCTTCGCGTAACGGCCGTACGGCCGAGCGACCCGCGTCCCGGACGCCGGGTGGCCAGGGAGCCTCGGCGCGCCGCGGTGTCGCTGTCGACACCTCCCCGGACGCCCCGCCCGACCCGACGCCCGACCCGACAGCGGCGCAGGACCACATCGCCGCCTCCGAGGAGCTCGCCCGGCTGGGCTGCTGGGAGGAGGCCTACCAGCGGCTACACGGGGCGGTGGAGCTGTTGCACGGCCCCGACCGCTCGCAGCACCGGGTGCGCGCCGAGCTGGACCGGCTGCGCCGCGAACATGCGCTGGTCCGCGAGCAGGCCCGGCGCGACTTCCTGACCGCGAGCTACAACCGCCGCTACCTCGACGACCGGCTGTCCACGCTGATGTCCGACCCGTCGGTGATCCGCTGCGGGATGGCGCTGGGCATGGTCGACATCGACCACTTCAAGCAGGTCAACGACCGCTACGGCCACCCCTTCGGTGACGGGGTGCTGCAGCGGGTGGTGGCCGAGCTGGACGCCGCGCTACCCGAGGGTGCGTTCTGCGCCCGCTACGGCGGCGAGGAGTTCGCGCTGGTGCTGCCGGGGCTGCGGCCCGCCGAGGCCGTCGCGGTGTGCGAGCGGGCGCGGCTGCGCATCGACCGGCACGACTGGCCGAGGCTCGCGCCCGACCTGCGGGTGACGGTCAGCGCCGGGCTGGTGCACTCGGTGGCCCGCCCGCCGGACGTGGAGCAGCTGCTGGTCGCCGCGGACGTGCTGCTGTACGCGGCGAAGGGCGCCGGGCGCAACGCGGTGGCCTTCCGCCAGGAGGACGGCACGGTGGCGCTGGCCGGGCCGGCCGGTGGCCGCCGCGACATCCCGCAACCGGCCGCGGTCAACGCCTGACCCACCCGCCTACCCCGCGCGTTCCCGCCTACCCCGCGAGGGATACCATTTCGGGATAAGTGCAGGTCATGGGCGGGAGGGCGCGTGGACGACGGTTCCGATCCCGATCTCTCGGCCGCCGCGCGGCGGCGTCGCGAGCAGGTCGCTGACGCCGACGTCCAGGCCACGCTCAGTGTCGCCGACCTGCTCGCCCGCAACGGTCGGGACGCCGCGTCCCGCGCCCGGTCCGGCACCCGGCACCGGCTGCGCGACGCCGACGAGGCGCCGGATCCGGAGCCCGACCGCGACGAGGACCAGCCACCGCCCGTCGCGGCGGCGCAGCCCACCGAGCGGGTCGTGCTGCGCGACGAGCGCGGCGAGGACCTCGGCGGCTTCCGGATCGAGCAGCACCCGCCGGGTCCCGGCTCCGGCGCCGGCACCTTCGGCACCTCGGCGTTCCTCGGCGAGGGCGCCCGCAACCGGAGCGACGACCGCCGCACCGAACGGTTCGTCCCGGGCCGGCTGCCGGGGTCCGGGCTGCCGGCGGGGCCGGCGGGGTCCGGGCGTCGCGACCCCGACCCGGACGACGCGCCGACCGCGCTCGTGCCGCGCACCACCGACGCCGACCCGCGTGCCGACGACGTGTCCGGCGGTGTCGCCGGCGACGTCGCCGGCGACGCGTCCGGCGGTGAGTCCCCCGGGCCGCCGGCCGGCCGGCGGCCCACCTCCCGCCGGTCCGCCGCGAGCCGACCCGCCGACGACGAGGACGACGACGGGTTCGGCGACGAGGCCGCACCCGAGGGCGAGGTTGCCGGTGGCGGCGACGGGCGCGACGGGTACGACGACGAGGGCGACGGGTACGGCGACGGGTACGGCGACGGGTACGGCGACGGGTACGGCGACGGGCGCGACGGGTACGACGACGGGTACGACGGCGAGCGCGACGGGTATGGCGACGGGCGCGACGGGTACGACGACGGGTACGACGGGTACGGCGACGACCCGGACGACCCGGACGGGCGGCAGGACCGCGACCGCGTCGGCTCCGAACAGCGCGTCCGGCAGATCGACGAGACCCTC
>DASXJJ010000065.1:0-54360 GCA_036497465.1 Pseudonocardia sp.
GACATGGTCTTCGTCACAGCCGGCGAAGGGGGCGGTACGGGCACCGGCGGGGCGCCCGTCGTCGCGAACGTGGCCCGCGGGCTCGGCGCGCTGACGATCGGTGTGGTCACCCGCCCGTTCACCTTCGAGGGCAAGCGGCGCGGCAAGCAGGCCGAGGACGGCATACAGGCGCTACGCAACGAGTGCGACACGCTGATCGTGATCCCCAACGACCGGCTGCTGCAGCTCGGCGACATCGGGGTGAGCCTGATGGACGCCTTCCGCTCGGCCGACGAGGTCCTGCTCTCCGGTGTCCAGGGCATCACCGATCTGATCACCACCCCGGGTCTGATCAACCTGGACTTCGCGGACGTGAAGAGCGTCATGTCCGGGGCGGGCAGTGCCTTGATGGGCATCGGCTCGGCGCGCGGGGAGGGCCGGGCGGTGCAGGCCGCCGGCAAGGCCATCAACTCCCCGCTGCTGGAGGCGTCGATGGACGGCGCGCACGGCGTGCTGCTGTCCGTCGCGGGCGGCTCCGACCTGGGCCTGTTCGAGATCAACGAGGCCGCGTCGCTGGTCCAGGAGGCGGCCCACCCGGAGGCGAACATCATCTTCGGGACGGTCATCGACGACTCGCTCGGCGACGAGGTCCGGGTCACGGTGATAGCAGCCGGCTTCGACTCGGGCACCCCGACGCACAAGAAGCTCGACCCGTCGGCGTTCCGGACCGGCCGTTCCGACGGTGCGGGCTCCTCCGGAGCGCAGGGCAACGGCGCCCAGGGCAACGGGGCGTACGGCGGGGTGAGCAACTCCGGCTCCGCCGCGGGTGGCGCGCCGCCCAGGCGGCCCGAGCAGCCGTCGCCGACGCCCCGGGCGGCGTCCCCGGCGGCGCACCACCCGACGATCCCGCCGCAGTCGGCCCCGCACTCGCACGGCTCGTCGACCCCGGCCCAGTCGTCGGGCCAGTCGTCATCGATGAACGCGCGGACGGTGCTGGACATCGAGGACGACGACGTCGACGTCCCGCCGTTCATGCGTCGCTGAGGCGGCACCTGTACGCGGTACCCGACGCGAGCACTGCTCCAACCCGGCGCCCGCCGGTCCGGCTCCCTGCCGGTCCGGCGGGCGCCGTCGCGTCCGGCCCCGGGTCGCCGCCCTGATCTAGGCTGGTCCGGTGCGAGTTCGGCGAGTGGTCACGACCAGGGCCGGCGGCGTCTCCCACGCCCCGTTCCAGCGCTTCAACCTGTCCACCGGGGTGGGTGACGACCCCGCCGCGGTGGCCGCGAACCGGCGCAGGCTCGCGGCCGGCGTCGGTCTCCCGGCCGACGCCGTCGTGTGGATGCGGCAGGTGCACGGCACGGCCACCGCCACCGTGGACGCCCCGGGTGCGGGCGAGGTGGACGGGGTCGACGCGCTGGTCACCGACCGCCCGGGCCTGGCGCTGGCCGTGCTGGCAGCCGACTGCGTGCCGGTGCTGCTGGCCGACCCGTCGGCGGGGGTGCTCGGCGCGGCGCACGCCGGGCGGGTGGGTGCCGCCGCCGGAGTGCTGGCCGAGGCGCTGGCCGCGATGCGCGAGCTGGGCGCCCACCCCGAGCGCACCGAGGCGCTGCTCGGCCCGGCCATCTGCGGTTCCTGCTACGAGGTGCCCGAGGCCATGCGCGCCGAGGTGCACCGGGTCCTTCCGGGCAGCGGCTGCCGCACCCGGCGGGGCACCCCGGGGCTCGACCTGCGTGCCGGGCTGCGGGAGCAGCTGCGCGGGCTCGGGGTGACCCGGGTGGACACCGACCCCCGGTGCACCGCGGAGGACGACACGCTGTTCTCCCACCGCGGGGAGGGACGCACGGGCCGGCTCGCGGCGCTCACCTGGCTGGACCCCCGGTGACCGGGTCGGAGCCGGAATGGCGCAGGGCCGGCGAGCTCGCGGCGGCGCTGGACGTCGTCCGGTCCCGGATCGCGCGGGCCTGCGCCGAGGCCGGCCGCGCGGCGGTGGACGTCGAGCTGGTGGCCGTGACCAAGACCCGCCCGGCGACCGACGTGGCCCTGCTGCTGGATCTCGGGCTGCTGGTGTTCGGCGAGAACCGGCCCCAGGAGGCCGCGGCCAAGCACGCCGAGCTGGCCGAGCTGCGCCCCGGCGGGGCGGCCCGGTGGCACCTGGTCGGCCGGCTGCAGCGGAACAAGGCACGGTCGGTGGTGCGCTGGGCGGACCGGGTGGAGTCGGTGGACTCGGGCCGCCTGGTCGACACGCTGGCCGCCGAGGCCACCCGGGCCGCCGAGCGGGGGGAGCGGGACGGCCCGCTGCCCGTACTGCTCCAGGTGAGCCTGGACGGCGACCCGGCGCGCGGCGGGGTGCCGGTGGACGGGGTCTCCGAGCTGGCCGATCGCGCGGCCGGCGCGGCCGGGCTCCGGCTGGACGGGCTGATGGCGGTGGCGCCCGTGGAGGCCGATCCGGACCGCGCGTTCGCGGCGTTGGCCGAGGTCGCGGCGGTGCTGCGGGAGCGTCATCCGGCGGCCGTCGTGGTGTCCTCGGGGATGACCGGAGACTTCGAACGGGCGATTCGGCACGGATCGACGTGCGTGCGTGTCGGAACAGCCCTACTGGGTGACCGGCCATTAACCTCGGCGTGAGCGATGACGCGGCGTCACCGAGCAGGTAGATCAGCTCGGTGACGTGGGTTCTGTGCTGCCCGCGTTCTCGCGTAGTGCCGTCGGGGGAAGGAGCGTGGCCATGAGCACGCTGTATCGGCTCAAGGCGTACTTCGGGATGGTGCCCGCCGAAGACATGGACGCCTACCTCGATTATGACGATCAGCAGGATTTCTACGAGCAACCTGCGCCGAGCTACCCCCGGCAGCGGGTCGAACGGTCGGAACGGCCGCTGGAGCACCACGTGGGCGACCGGCACAGCGGTTACCAGGCAGGTCCGCACCGGGTGCCGTCGCCGCACAGCGACCGCGCGGTGGACCGCACGCCGGTGGATCGGCCGCTGCCCGACCCGATCACGCCGCCGGGCGCGCGCCTCTCCGCGACCCCGCCGCCGGCGGGTGCGACGGGCGGTTCCGGGCGGTCACCCCTGGTGCGCGGCGCGCTGGCCGTCGACCCGACGCTGGAGGAGCCGCCGCCCGCGCCGCCGGTCACGGCGCCACCCAGCCGCGCCGAGTCGCCCGCCTCCACCCCGCTGCCGATGTCCCGGATCACCACCGTTCACCCGCGCAGCTACAACGAGGCCCGCACGATCGGCGAGCGCTACCGGGACGGTATCCCGGTCATCATCAACCTGACCGAACTGGACGACGCCGCGGCAAAGCGGCTGGTCGACTTCGCGGCCGGGCTCGCGTTCGCGCTGCGCGGCTCCATCGACAAGATCACCAGTCGGGTATTCCTGCTATCACCCAGTGGCGTCGACGTCTCGGCCGAGGACCGCCGACGACTCGCGGAAGGCGGCTTCTTCAGCCAGGATTGACGGGTGCCGCCCGCCGACCACCACCGATTTCGACCATCCGAAGGTTCAGTTACACCGGGTAGTCTTCGGATGATGGGTGGGCGGTCGAAGGCTGGACCTGTCGATTATGGTTCTGCCGCCGGTCGTGTTCATACTGTTGACGTTCGTCAGACACGGCCTGATGGACGATGAGCTCGACCCGAGGTTGCTATGAGACGAGAACAGGGCCTCGGTTGCCCAGGACTGCGTGAGGTGATCCGATGCCGCTGACCCCGGCCGACGTGCACAACGTCGCCTTCAGCAAGCCCCCGATCGGTAAGCGGGGCTACAACGAGGACGAGGTCGACGCCTTCCTCGACCTCGTCGAGACCGAGCTGGCCAAGCTCATGGAGGAGAACACCGAGCTGCGCGACCAGGTCAGTGCCCTGGAGCAGCAGTTGGGCAACGCGCAGAGTGACCTCTCCGAGGCACGCGCGCAGGCTTCCCGCGCTCCCCAGCAGCGGCGTCCGGCGGAGGAGAACCGCCAGACGATGACGATGGCCGCCCCGATGCCCCCGCCGCAGCAGGTCGCGCCGCCGCCCCAGCAGGCCGCCGCCCCGCAGGCGATGATGGACCCGGCCGCCATGGGTGGCGACCACCACGTGCAGGCCGCCAAGGTCCTGGGTCTCGCCCAGGAGATGGCCGACCGGCTCACCGCCGAGGCCAAGACCGAGGCCGACGGCATGCTGGGCGACGCCCGGACCAAGTCCGAGCAGCTGCTCTCCGAGGCCCGCACCAAGGCCGACGGCCTGGTCAACGAGGCCAGGGTGCGCGCGGAGACGATGCTGAACGACGCCCGGACCCGGGCGGAGACGATGGAACGCCAGTCCCGTGACAAGGCTGCTGCGCTGGTCGGGGAAGCCGAGCGCAAGCACAGCGAGATCATGGGCGGTATCCAGCGCGAGAAGACCGTGTTGGACAAGAAGATCGACGAGCTCCGCACCTTCGAGCGCGAGTACCGCACGCGGCTCAAGACGTACCTCGAGTCGCAGCTCAGGGATCTCGCCGGTCGCGGATCGGCCGCTCCGTCGGACGGTCGGGCGAACTCGAACCAGGGCTATGCCGCGAGCGGCTATGGTTCGAGGGCGGACGCTGGTAGCTGATTGCGGCCCAGTCCAACGATCTCGGTGGTCGGCGTCCCCTCGGGCGACGACGTCACCTCGGAGTGAACCGTGTTACTGCTGGTTCTGATATTGGTGTTGGTGGCCTTCGGGTTGCTGCTGGTCGCTCTGGTGACCAGCACCCCCGTGTGGGCCTGGATCTCGGTCGTGATCAGCGTGGCGGCCGCCGGTGCATTGGTCTACGACTACGTGCAACGGCGGTCGGCGGTCCGGCAGGGTGGCGAGCGTTCGCCGGCCGGCCAGGGCTCCTCGCCGATGGACATGGCCGAGCCGCCCACCACCGCGATCCCGGCCTACGGCGGGATGGCGGAACCGGCGACCGAGGTGTTCCCCGCGATTCACTCGGGCGCCGCTCAGGGACCGCCCGCCGTGGACCCGGCGGAGGAGACGACGGTCATGGCTCCGGTCGGTGTGCCGTCCGGCTCCGCCGACCGACCGTCCAGCGCTGAGGCGGAAGAGGCTCATCTGGGCGATGAGCAGTCACAGAGTGTGATATCGAGTGAATCCGAGACCTCGACGGTGTCGAATTCGGCGGAGTCTCCCGCGGATGCCGCACTTTCGGGTGACGAATCGGAGAAATCCGATTCGGTGGCCGCGGAAACAGATTCCGGAAAGGGCTCGGGCGCTGCCGTGCTCGGCGCGGGCCTGGCCGGCGCCGCCGGTGCGGGGGCACTCGCGGCCTCCCGACGGACGGGCGACGGCGCCGGGGACACGGCGCACGACCGCCCGCACGACGGCACCGAGCCGGAGACGGAACGGGACTCCGGCCGGGAGAAGTCGGACGCCGCGGCGTCCACCGGTTCGGATCGCGACGGGTCCCTCGACTCGCCGACGGTCGCCGTGCGGGGCACACCGGCCCAGGGCACGTCGGCGGCCGCCACCTCCGACGCCGCATCGGGTTCGGGGGCCGGTGCCTCGTCCACCGGGTCGCCGACCCGGCAGACCGCGCCGGTGCGGGACAAGTCGCAGCTGTGGGGCAAGAAGTCGCCCGCC
Organism: Pseudonocardia sp.; assembly: GCA_036497465.1. GTDB lineage: Bacteria > Actinomycetota > Actinomycetes > Mycobacteriales > Pseudonocardiaceae > Pseudonocardia. Next base: position 5,572 of record DASXJJ010000065.1, read on the forward strand.
GGGGAGCCGCCCGGCGACGCGGACAAGACCGCGGCCAGGACGCCCACCGCGGGTGGCCCGGCCGAGAAGCCGGCGGAGCCGCCGGCCGACGACGCCGCGGACCGCGCGCGGGTCACCGAGGCCGACCGGACCGCCGTGATCCGTCCGGTCGGAGCCGCCGGTGCGGCGGGAGCCGCCGGTGCGGCGGCAGGCGCGGCCGGAGCAGCGGCCGCCGGGAGCGACAGCCAGGCGAGCCCCGCCCGGGAGTCGAGCACTCCGCCGGTGTCCGACTCCACCGACGGCGACCGCACCACGGCCATCCCGGTCATGGGCGGCGCGGCCGGACCCACCGGCGACACGACGGGCCGCCCGGGTCAGCGGGCGGACCGGCGTGAGCCGGTGGACCGGCGTGAACCCACCGACCGGCGTGATCTCACCGACCGGCGTGATCTCACCGACCGGCGTGAACCCACCGACCGGCGCGAGCCCACCGACCGGCGCGAGCCGGCGGGTCGGCCGGACGACAGCGCCGCGGCGACCACGGCGATCCCTCCGGTACGGGGCGGCCCGCCCGCTCAGGGTGGCCCCTCGGCCCAGGGGAGCGCCCCTGCGCAGGGTGGCGCGCCGGCGGAGCCCGCCGAGCCTGCCGACGGCGAGGACGAGCGTGCCGATCCGGCCAGGACCGCGATCGTCGCCACGCTCAGTGACGAGGTGCTGGTGGTCGACGAGCACCCGCACTTCCACCTGCCCGGCTGCCGCAAGCTCGGGGTCAGCGAGACGATCCCGCTGCCGGCCAAGGAGGCCGTCGAGTACGGGTTCAGCCCGTGCGCGGTGTGCGCACCCGTGCGCACCCTCTCCGCGCGGAACCGGGCTGCGTCCTCGTCCTGACGAGCGCTAACCTGGAGTCAGCAGGCGTCGATCCGGCCATCACCGGGGAGCCTCCGGAAGAACGGGCCGCGCCGCCCTCGGTGGCGCAGTCTCAGTAGAGCCGGACGGGTGGGCCCGTCACAGCCCATCGGAACGAGAGGTCGCCGGTCCGCCGGCGGCAAGCGGGGTGGTACCGCGGCCCGGGTGTGCGCCCGGGTCGTCCCCGTGCGGACGTGAGCTGCACGAGGAGTACCACGACATGGCATACCCGAAGGTCGACGTCACCGGCGGTTCCGGTGCACGGGGCGGCTCGGTGCCATCCCAGCCGTCGTTCCCGGCCGTTGAGCGGGAGGTGCTGGCCGGCTGGGACGCCGATCGCACGTTCCAGGCCTCGGTCGACGCCCGCCCGGCCGGCGAGAACGGCAGCAACGAGTTCGTCTTCTACGACGGCCCGCCGTTCGCCAACGGCCTGCCGCACTACGGCCACCTGCTCACCGGCTACGTCAAGGACGTGGTGCCGCGCTACCAGACGATGCGCGGAAAGCACGTGGAGCGGCGGTTCGGCTGGGACACCCACGGCCTGCCGGCCGAGACCGAGACCGAGAAGCAGCTCGGCCTCAAGCACAAGGCCGAGATCGACGAGATGGGCGTGGCGGCGTTCAACGACGCCTGCCGCGCGTCCGTGCTGCGCTACACCGACGAGTGGCGCGCGTACGTGACCCGGCAGGCCCGCTGGGTCGACTTCGACAACGACTACAAGACGCTCGACCTGAGCTACATGGAAAGCGTCATGTGGGCGTTCAGGTCGCTGTGGGACAAGGGCCTGGTCTACCAGGGCTTCCGCGTCCTCTGGTACTGCTGGCACGACGAGACCCCGCTGGCCGCCACCGAGACGAAGATGGACGACGTCTACCTCGACCGGCAGGACCCGGCGGTCACCGTCGGGCTGCGGCTGGGCGCGCCGGGAACCGATCTGGACGGCGCGCTCGCCCTGATCTGGACCACCACGCCGTGGACGCTGCCGGCCAACCTGGCGATGGCGGTGCACCCGGAGATCGAGTACGCGCTGGTCGCCTCGGGTGGTGAGCGCTACGTCCTGGCGGCCGCCCGGCTGGGGCACTACGCCCGCGAGCTGGGGGAGGAAGCCGAGGGGGCGGAGGGTGGGGGACACACCGTACTGCGCACCTTCCCCGGTACCGAGCTGCTCGGCCTGTCCTACACCCCGCCGTTCGACTTCTTCGCCGGCTGGCCGAACGCGCACCGCGTGCTGTCGGCCGACTACGTCACCACCGACGACGGCACCGGGCTCGTGCACATCGCGCCGGCGTTCGGTGAGGACGACAAGGAGGTCACCGACGCGGCCGGCATCGAGGTCGTCGTCCCGGTGGACACCAGCGGCGAGTTCGACGACCGAGTCGCGCCCTACGCGGGGATGCAGGTCTTCGACGCCAACCACCAGATCATCCGTGATCTCAAGGACGGCACCGCGCCCTACGTGTCCGGCGTCCTGCTGCGGCACGAGACCTACAACCACCCCTACCCGCACTGCTGGCGCTGCGGCAACCCGCTGATCCAGCGCGCGGTGGACTCGTGGTTCGTGAAGGTCACCGCGTTCCGGGACCGGATGGTCGAGCTGAACCAGCAGATCACCTGGGTCCCGGAGAACATCCGTGACGGCCAGTTCGGCAAGTGGCTGGAGGGCGCCCGGGACTGGAACATCTCCCGCAACCGGTATTGGGGCAGCCCGATCCCGGTGTGGGAGTCCGACGACCCCGCCTACCCGCGCATCGACGTGTACGGCTCGCTGGACGAGCTGGAGCGCGACTTCGGCGTGCGCCCGACCGACCTGCACCGGCCGCACATCGACGAGCTGACCCGCCCGAACCCGGACGACCCGACGGGCCGCTCCACCATGCGGCGGGTGCCCGAGGTGCTGGACTGCTGGTTCGAGTCGGGGTCGATGCCGTTCGCCCAGGTGCACTACCCGTTCGAGAACGCCGACTGGTTCGAGTACCACTACCCGGGCGACTTCATCGTCGAGTACAACGGGCAGACCCGCGGCTGGTTCTACACGCTGCACGTGCTGGCCACCGCGCTGTTCGACCGGCCCTCGTTCTCGTCCTGCATCGCGCACGGCATCGTGCTCGGCGACGACGGGCTGAAGATGTCGAAGTCGCGGCAGAACTACCCGGCCGTGACCGAGGTGTTCGACCGGGACGGCAGCGACGCGATGCGCTGGTTCCTGATGGCCAGCCCGATCCTGCGCGGCGGCAACCTGGTCGTCACCGAGCAGGGCATCCGGGAGGGCGTGCGCCAGGCGATCCTGCCGCTGTGGAACACCTGGTACTTCCTCGCCCTGTACGCGAACGCCGCCGGGACCGAGGGCCGCACCCGGACCGACTCGGCGCACGTCCTGGACCGGTACGTGCTGGCCAAGACGGCCGAGCTGGTCGAGGCGGTGACCGAAGCGCAGGACCGCTACGGCATCGCGGACGCCTGCGCGCTGGTGCGTGACCACGCCGAGGTGCTGACCAACTGGTACGTCCGGCGGTCCCGGGAGCGGTTCTGGGACGGCGACCAGGACGCCATCGACACGCTGCACACGGTGCTCGAGGTGACCTGCCGGGTGGCCGCGCCGCTGCTCCCGCTGACCACCGAGGCGATCTGGCGCGGGCTCACCGGCGGGCGCTCGGTGCACCTGCGGGACTGGCCGGCGCTCGACGAGCTGCCCGGGGACGCCGCCCTGGTGGCCGGGATGGACCGGGTCCGCCAGGTCGCCTCGGCCGCCCAGTCGCTGCGCAAGGCCAGCAAGCTGCGGGTGCGGCTGCCGCTGTCCACCCTGACCGTGGCCGCCGCCGACGCGCGCGTGCTGGAGCCGTTCACCGACATCCTGGCCGACGAGGTGAATGTCCGGACCGTCGAGCTGTCCGACGACGTGCAGCGGTACGGCCGGTTCGAGCTCACCGTGAACGCCAGGGTGTGCGGGCCGAGGCTGGGCGGCGACACCCAGAAGGTGATCCGCGCGGTCAAGGCGGGGGAGTGGCAGCAGGACGCCGACGGCACCGTCACCGCCGCCGGGATCGAGCTGCTGCCCGGCGAGTTCAGCGAGCGGCTCGTCCCGGGGGAGGCCGTGGCGGGCGCGTCGCTGGCCACCGCCGCGCTGCCCGGCAACACCGGGCTGGTGGTCCTGGACACCGAGGTCACCCCGGAGCTGGCCGAGGAGGGCCTGGCGAAGGACGTGGTGCGGCTGGTGCAGCAGGCCCGCAGGGAGGCGGACCTGGACGTCTCCGACCGGGTCACGGTGACCCTGGACGCCTCGGAGGAGGTGCTGCGGGCGGTCCGCGCGCACGAGGCCTTCCTGGCGGGCGAGGTGCTGGCCGACGCGGTGAGGTACGCCGAGGTGGCCGAACCGACGCTGGTCGGCTCGGTGACCGGCGACGCCGCGGTCACCGTCCGGGTCGTCCGGACCTGAGCGCCGGGTCCGGACGACCCGGGCACCCGGTGGGGGGCCGGCACCCGGTGGCGGGCGGTCGTCCGGCGCCGGGCGGCCCGCTGCGGGTGTCGGTACGGGTTCGCCCCGGCGCGCGGCACGAGCACGTCGGGGGGAGCTGGCACGGCCCGAACGGGGTCGCGCTGCTGGTCGCGGTACGTGCCAGGGCGGTCGAGGGGGCGGCGAACGCGGCGGTGCTGGAGGCGGTCGCCGCCGCGTTCGGGCTGCGCCGCTCCGCGGTGGAGATCGTCACCGGGCAGCGGGGCCGGGACAAGGTCGTGGAGCTGGACGGCGACCCGGTGCCGTGCCGCTGCGCGCCCGGCTGGCGGAGCTGCTGGGGTGAGCCGGGCGGACGGCGGGTGATCGACCCGCTCGGCGGCTTTGGCATGCTGGTCGGGTGACGAGCGCGGAGACGGCGGCGGACCGCTGGCGGGAGATGCAGGCCGCGCGGGGCATCCCGCCGGAGATCCTCGCGGGTGCTCCGGCGAGCCCGTGGAAGCACGACCCGAAGGCGTTCACCGCGCCGGCCGAACCGCACGACACCCCGTCCAGGGACGCCGCACTGCGGCTCGTCACCGACGGCCCGAGGGGCACCGTGGTCGACGTGGGCTGCGGGGGCGGCAGTGCCTCGCTGGCCGTGGCCGAGCACGCGGGCCCGCTGACCGGCGTGGACCACGACCCCGGCATGCTCGAGGTGTTCTCCGCCGACTGCACCGCCCGGGGCGTCGAGCACCGCACCGTGCTCGGCGAGTGGCCGGCCGTCGCCGACCACGCGGGCATCGCCGACGTCGTGCTGTGCCACCACGTCGGCTACAACACCGACGACCTGCCGCCGTTCCTGGTGGCGATGACCGTCGGCGCCCGGCGCGGGGTGGTCATGGAGCTCACCGCGCAGCACCCGATGGCCTGGCTGGACCCGCTGTGGGAGCGGTTCCACGGGCTGCACCGGCCACCGCCGGCCACCGCGGACGACGCGGCCGACGTACTGCGCGAGATGGGCATCGACCCCGAGCTGACCCGGTGGGAACGCCCGGCCCGGCTCCCCGAGGACCCGGCGTGGGTGGCCCGCCGGCTGTGCCTCCCGCCGGAGCGGGTCGGCGACGTGACCGAGGCGATGGTGGGCCTGCCGCCCCGGCCGCGCGCCGCGGTCACCCTGCGCTGGTAGCGCCGGGCACCCCCGGCGGGTGGCCGACGCGCCGGGCACGGTCAGCGGGCGGCTGACGCACGGGCACCCCCGGCGGGTGGCCGACGCGCCGGGCACGGTCAGGCGGCTCCCGGACGGTCAGCCCCGGGCGCTGCACCGTCAGCGGGCGCCCACGGGCCGGGGGTGGTCGCGGCGCGCGCCCAGCAGCAGCCGGCCCAGCCGCACCCACGGCGACCAGCGGGTCCGGCGCGCGGGCGGGTCGCCGACCGCGTCGCCGGCCCGGTCGAGCAGCTCCTCGATCACCGCGTCGTGCAGCCACCTGATCACCAGCGGCCACCCGAGGAGCCCCGTGAGGCCGAGCGGCCGCCCGACCAGGGTGTGCCGCAGCACGGCGGTGCCGGGCCGCCGGCCGGGCAGGGCGGTGCCGGGCCGCCGGCCGGGCAGCACCTCCAGGTCGTGGGTGCCCTCCAGCGGTGTCGGCCGCCGGAACCGGAACAGCACATGCCGGCCCGGCTCGTACGCGGCCACCGTGTAGCCGATCGGCCCGTGCCCGCCGTCCGGACCGACCCCCAGCGGCCGGTCCAGGTGGATCGGCGGCCAGTGCCGAGGCCACAGCGGGTCGTCCGGCCCGGCGAGCCGGTCGAGCAGGGCGCCCAGCTCGTCGGCATCCGCCCGGAAACTCGCGCTGGTGCAGGTTGACGATCATGAAATCCCCTTCCGTACGCTACCGTATGGTTGTCCGTACGGTAGCGTACGGTCATGGCGGAGGGAACCCGTCGGCGCAGGTTGAGCCGGCACGACTGGACCGGGGAGGCCCTGCGCGCGCTGGGCGAGGGCGGCCTTCCCGCGGTGGCCATCGAGCCGCTCGCCGCCCGGCTCGGCGCGACCAAGGGCAGCGGGTACTGGCACTTCCGGAACCGGGACGACCTGATCGCGGCCACCGTCGAGCGCTGGGAACAGGCGCACACCGACGCCGTCATCGCCACCGTCGACCTGGCCCCCAGCCACTCCACCGCCACCGCCACCGCCCACCGGGCCACCGGCGCGCTCGACCGGCTGCGCGAGCTGCTCCGGGTGGTACTCGGGCGCACCGGCCCGTTCGCCGTCGAGCTGGCGCTGCTGGCCGCCGCGGACCATCCGCTGGTGGCGCCGACGCTGGCCCGGGTCACCCGCCGCCGGATCGACTACCTCGCCGCGCTGTTCGCCGAGCTCGGGTTCGACCCGGTGGCCGCGGCCCGGCGCGCGCGGCTGGCCTACACGACGTACCTCGGGCACGCCCAGCTCGCCCGTACCGTCCCGGACGCGGTCCCCGCCGGCGGCCAGGAACGGCGCGACTACCTCGATGCCGTGCTGGCGACCCTGACCGCCGCGCCCCGATGACCAAGAAAACCGACCCGGCGCGCACCGCTACCCACAGCCGCGGTGGAATGGGAACCGGCGCGACGACCTGAGAGAGGGGGCAGGCGGTGAACGTCTCCCTCGAGGGTTGGCTGGGTATCGGCGCCGCCGTCGTGCTGCTCAGCGTGGTCGCGGTGCGCGCCTCGGTCCGCGTCGGGCTGCCCTCGCTGCTGCTCTACCTCGGCATCGGGATGCTCCTCGGCGAGTCCGTGCTGGGCTTCCAGTTCGAGAACACCGCGCTCACCGAGTCGCTCGGGCTGGCCGCGCTGGTGCTCATCCTGGCCGAGGGCGGGCTGACCACCCGGTGGGGAGACGTCCGCCCGGCGCTGGGTATCGGCATCGCGCTGTCCACCGTCGCCGTCGCGGTCAGCATCGCGGTGGTCGGGGTCTCCCTGCACGTGCTGCTCGACCTGGACTGGCGCACCGCCTTCCTGTGGGGCGCGGTGCTGTCCTCCACCGACGCGGCGGCGGTGTTCAGCGTGCTGCGCGGCGTCGGGGTGACGCGGCGGTTGGTCGGCGCGCTGGAGCTGGAGTCCGGGCTGAACGACGCCCCGGTGGTCATCGCCGTGGTGCTGCTGGCCTCGCCGGAGCCGCTGCAGTGGTGGAGCCCGGTCCTGGTGGTCTACGAGCTGGCCGTGGGCGCCGCACTGGGCGTGGCCTTCGGCATCGGCGGGGCGTGGGCGCTGCGCCGGGCCGCGCTGCCGGCCACCGGGCTCTACCCGCTGGCCACCGTGGCGGTGTGCGTCCTGGGCTACGCGGGCGGCCAGTGGCTGCACGCCTCGGGGTTCCTGGCCACCTACGTGTCCGCGCTGGTGCTCGGCAACTCGCGGCTACCGCACCGGGGCGGGGTGTTGTCGTTCGTCGAGGGCACCGGCTGGCTGGCCCAGATCGGGCTGTTCGTGCTGCTCGGGCTGTACGCGTCGCCCAGTGCCCTGGTGATCGCGGTGATACCGGCGCTGGTGGCGGCCGTGGTGCTGCTGCTGGTCGCCCGGCCGCTGTCGATCCTGCTGGCCACGGTCCCGTTCCGGGTGCCCCTGCGGGAGCAGGCCTTCCTGTCCTGGGCGGGGCTGCGCGGCGCGGTGCCCATCGTGCTGGCGATGATCCCGCTGACCCGTGCCCCGGACAGCACGGCCGCCCGGACGCTGGTGGACGTGGTGCTCGTGCTGGTCGTGCTGCTGACCCTCCTGCAGGGCACCACGCTGCCGCTGGTGGCCCGGCTGCTGCGGGTGTCCCGCCCGTCTGAGCCCACCGAGATCGAGGTCGACGCCGCCCCACTGGACGCGCTGTCCGCCGACCTGCTGCAGGTCCGGGTGCCGCTGGGCTCCAAGCTGCACGGCGTGTACCTGCGCGAGCTGCGGTTGCCCACCGGGGCCGCGGTGAGCCTGGTGGTGCGCGGCGACCACGGTTTCACCCCGTCCCCGGACACCCGGCTGCAGGAGCGGGACCAGCTGCTCGTGGTGACCACGGCGGACGCCCGGATCGGTGCCGAGGACCGCATCCGGGCGGTCGACAGGGCGGGTCGACTGGCCCGGTGGCGCGGGGAGACCGGCCGGTCGTAGACAATCGCGGTATGACGCTGTCCTCCGAGCCCGACGCCGGCGAGTACGACGCCGAGAACGAGTCGGGCCACCCGCTCCGGCCGCTGCGGGTGCTGACCCTGACGGCGGTGGCGGCGGTGGTGTGGGGCATCGACATCAAGACCAAGATGCTGGCGGTCGACAACCTGGAGTGGAAGCCGCCGTGGAAGCTGTTCGACGGCACGCTCTACCTGCAGCTGGTGCGCAACCCGGGCGCCGCGTTCGGCATGGCCACCGGGATGACCTGGCTGCTCACCCTGGTCGCCGCCGGCGTGGTGATCGCCATCTTCAAGATCTCCGGGCGGCTGCGCTCGCGGGCCTGGGCCGTCGCGCTCGGGCTGGTGCTCGGCGGCGCGCTGGGCAACCTCACCGACCGGATGCTGCGCTTCCCGGGCGTACTGCGCGGCTGGGTGGTCGACTTCATCTCGCTGTTCGCCCCGGACGGTCAGGTCTGGCCGGTGTTCAACGTCGCCGACTCGGCGATCTGCGTCGGCGGCGTGTTGCTGGTGCTGCTGGCGCTGCTCGGCCGGGAGCTCGACGGCACCCGGATCCCCCGGCGGCCGGAGCGGTGAGCGGAGCGCGGACGCTGCCGGTGCCCGACGGGCTCGACGGCATGCGGGTGGACGCCGGCCTGGCCCGGCTGCTCGGCCTGTCCCGCACCGTGGTCGCCGGGCTGGCCGAGGACGGGCTGGTGCTGTCCGAGGGGCGGCCGCTGGACAAGTCCGACCGGCTGGTCGCCGGGGCCTGGCTGGAGGTGACGCTGCCCGAGCCGGACCGCCCGGCCCCGGAGCCGGCCACTCCGGTCGACGGGCTGGGGCGGCTGTACGAGGACGACGACCTGGTGGTGGTGGACAAGCCGGTCGGGGTGGCCGCGCACGCCAGCCCGGGGTGGACGGGACCGACGGTCACCGCCGGCCTCGCCGCCATGGGCGTGCGGCTGGCCAGCTCCGGGGCGGCCGAGCGGCAGGGCATCGTGCACCGGCTGGACGCGGGCACCACCGGCGCGATGGTCGTCGCCAAGTCGGAGCGCGCCTACACGGCGTTGAAGCGGGCCTTCAAGCAGCGTGAGGTGACCAAGCGCTACCACGCCGTCGTGCAGGGCCACCCCGACCCGACCCGGGGCACCGTCGACGCCCCGATCGACCGGCACCCCCGCCACGACTGGCGGTTCGCCGTGGTGGCCGGCGGCCGGCCCAGCGTCACCCACTACGACACCGTCGAGGCGTTCCGGGCGGCCACCCTGCTGGACATCACCCTGGAGACCGGCCGCACCCACCAGATCCGGGTGCACATGGCGGCGCTGCGCCACCCGTGCGTGGGCGACCTCAGCTACGGCGCCGACCCCACGCTGGCCGCCGACCTCGGGCTGACCCGCCAGTGGTTGCACGCCCACCAGCTCGGCTTCGCCCACCCGGACGACGGCCGCTGGGTGGAGTTCACCAGCCCCTACCCCGACGACCTGCGGCACGCGATCGAGGTGCTGCGCGCGGCGGCGGACCGGACGTGACCGCGCGGCGGTTCTGGCTGACCCTGGGCTGCCTCGCCGTGGTGCTGCTCGGCGTGGCCTGGGTGGCGGGCACGCAGTCGCTGGTGGCCGGCCGGCCGGCGCCCCGCTCGCTGGACGCGGTACGGCTGGGCCCCTCGCCGGGACAGCCGGTGGCCGGGTACCTGGCCGGGCTGCCCTCGCGGTGGCCGCTCGCCGGGGTCGGGCCGGTACCCGCGCTGGTGCAGTTCGACGGCGAGCGGGACGCCGCGTCGGCCGCGCGGCTGGTGGCCGGGGCGGCCCCGGCCAACGCGGTGTTCCGCGTGCCGCTGCCCAGGGTGCAGACCGCCTTGCGGTTCGAGCCGCTGCCCGTCGTCGATCTACCCGATCCCGCCGCGAGCACGCAGCGCCGGCTCGACCTGGCCCGGCTGACCGCGCGGAGCGCCGCGCAGGCCCAGGCCGCCCGGCTGACCGGCCGCCCGGGGGAGGTCGCCCGGTTCGAGGCGGCGGCTCTCGGGGGGTCACCGGCGGCCCGGTGCGTGCTGGCGGTGCTGGTGGACGCCGACCGGGCCGCGCTCGAGCGGGTTGCCGCCCGGCCCGGGGTGCGGGCGGTGGACGCCGCCCCGCCCGGTACCCCGCTGGCCGGGGTGGCGCTGGCGCCGCTGCTGCCCGAGCAGACGGCCACCGCGGGACCGGTCCCCGACGACGGCCCCGTCCCCGCCGTCCCCGCCGTCCCCGCCGCACCGCCGTCCCCCGTCCCGGGCTCGGGCTGACGCCCGTGCCCGCACCGCTCGCCGAGGGCACGCACCGCCGCTCCGTACCGCCGCTCCGTACCGTCCGTCCGTGGCCGGCGCGGTCCGTCCGTTCGGCGGTGGCTGGCACAGACCGCTTCTCGTTGACGCTGATCGTTTGCGGCCAGCACAGGGGCTGTGGAGGCTGCGTCACCGGCGGTGGCTCTGTGCCGGCTCAGGCGGTCCCCGCCGCTTCGTGCCGCCGCTCGGGGTCGCTGTCCGCGCCACGCCGGGCGGCCACTCGCGGTGACAGCGGCGGGTCGTGCTCAGGCCGCCACCGTCCGCACAGACCGCGCATAGGCCGCGCAGACTCCACAGGGGTTGTGCCGGCCGCGGTAGGCGTGTGTCGGCCCGAGGTCGTCTGTGCCGACCCCGATCGCCCGGGACCACCCGCGACATCCGTGACGGCGACCCCACGCCGACGCCGACGCCGACGCCGATCCCACGCCGACGCCGACGCCGACCACCCCACGCCGACGCCGACCCCACGCCGACGCCGACGCCGACCACGGCGATGGAGGGCGGTGCCGCCGACAGCGACGGACGACGACGGCGACGGCGACGGTTCTGTCGGGGTGCGCGGGTAACATCACGAACGTGCGTTCGGCCCGCGCTGTGATCGTTCCGGACGCATACCATTGATCTGAGCTGGAGGGTTCGACCTCGGCGGCGACACGCCGGATCCGGGGTGAGCAGGAGGTTTCGGTTCACCCTGGGCCGGTCCCCGTCACAGGGGGTGTCCAGGATTAGATTGGGCCGTCCCTCGATGCCTCACCGGCGGTCCCGGTCGTACCGACTCGATCGTTTCCGGCGGGGGAAGGAGCCCGTCCATGGCCCGTTCGGGAGCCGGTACCGACAGTTTCGTCCACCTGCACACGCACACCGAGTTCTCCATGCTCGACGGCGCGGCGCGGCTGGACGACCTGTTCACCGAGGCCGCCCGGATGGGCATGCCCGCGCTGGCCATGACCGACCACGGCAACGTGTTCGGCGCGTACGAGTTCTGGCGCAAGGCCAAGGCGCACGGGGTCAAGCCGATCATCGGCATGGAGGGCTACCTGTCGCCGGGCAGCCGGCACGAGCGCAAGCGGGCCACCCTGGGCGGCCAGCAGGTCAGCGACGACAACCCGGGTGAGATGTACACCCATATGACGTTGTTGGCCGAGAACGTCGAGGGCATGCACAACCTGTTCCGGCTGTCCTCGCTGGCCAGCCTGGAGGGCTACTACTACAAGCCCCGGATGGACCGGGAGCTGTTGGACACCTACGGCAAGGGGCTCATCGCCACCACCGGCTGCCCGTCCGGCGAGGTCCAGCGGCTGCTGCAGCGGGACCGGTTCGACGACGCCTGCCAGGCTGCCAGCGACTACCGCGACATCTTCGGCCGCGACAACTTCTTCTGCGAGCTGATGGACCACGGGATCGAGATCGAGCGCCGGGTTCGCGACCGGTTGTGGGACCTGAAGAAGAAGCTCGACCTGCCCGGCCTGGCCACGAACGACCTGCACTACACCTACGCGCAGGACGCGAAGCCGCACGAGGTGCTGCTGTGCGTGCAGACGGGCAAGACGCTGGCCGACCCGAACCGGTTCAAGTTCGACGCGCAGGACTTCTACCTGAAGTCCGCCGCGGAGATGCGCGAGCAGTGGGACCCGTACTTCCCGGAGGCGTGCGACAACACGCTGCTGGTCGCCGAGCGGGTGAACATCGAGTTCGCCGAGGGCCAGGACCTGATGCCCCGGGCGCCCGTCCCGGAGGGTGAGACGGAGGAGTCCTGGCTGGTCAAGGAGGTCGAGCGGGGGCTGCACATGCGGTTCCCGAACGGCGTCACCGACCGGTACCGCACGCAGGCGGAGTACGAGGTCGGGGTCATCACCCAGATGGGGTTCCCCGGCTACTTCCTGGTCACCGCCGACCTGATCCAGCACGCCAAGTCGGTCGGCATCCGGTGCGGTCCCGGCCGGGGCTCGGCCGCCGGCTCGCTGGTGGCCTACGTGCTGGGCATCACCGACCTCGACCCGATCAAGCACAAGCTGATCTTCGAGCGGTTCCTCAACCCCGAGCGCATCTCGATGCCCGACATCGACATGGACTTCGACGAGCGCCGGCGCGGCGAGATGATCCGCTACACCACGGAGAAGTACGGCGAGGACCGGATCGCCCAGATCATCACCTACTCCACGATCAAGGCGAAGGCCGCGATCAAGGACTCCGCGCGGGTGCTGTTCGGCCAGCCCGGGTACGCGGTGGCGGACCGGATCTCCAAGGCCATGCCGCCCGCCGTGATGGGCAAGGACATTCCGCTGTCCGGGGTGTTCGACCCGGCCCACAAGCGCTACTCCGAGGCCACCGAGGTCCGCGCGCTGTACGAGGCCGACCCGCAGGTCCGGGAGATCGTCGACACCGCCCGGGGCCTGGAGGGGCTCAAGCGGCAGTGGGGCGTGCACGCCGCCGGCGTGATCATGTCGAGCACGCCGCTGATCGACGTGATCCCGATCCAACGCCGGGAGGCCGACGGCGCGATCATCACCCAGTTCGACATGGGCGCCTGCGAGACCCTCGGGCTGCTCAAGATGGACTTCCTGGGCCTGCGGAACCTCACGATCATCGACGACGCGCTGGAGAACATCGAGCTCAACGGCAAGCCCAAGCTGCTCATCGAGGAGGTCGAGCTGGAGGACCAGCCGACCTACGACCTGCTGACCCGGGGCGACACCCTCGGGGTGTTCCAGCTGGACGGCGGCCCGATGCGCGACCTGCTGCGCCGGATGGCGCCCACCGAGTTCGACGACATCTCCGCCGTCGGCGCGCTGTACCGCCCCGGCCCGATGGGCGCCAACGCACACAACGACTACGCCGACCGCAAGAACAAGCGCCAGGAGGTCACTCCGATCCATCCGGAGCTGGCCGAGCCGCTCAAGGATATCCTCGGCGAGACCTACGGCCTGATCGTCTACCAGGAACAGGTCATGGCCATCGCGCAGAAGCTGGCCGGGTACTCGCTCGGCAAGGCCGACCTGCTGCGCCGCGCGATGGGCAAGAAGAAGAAGGAGATCCTGGACAAGGAGTACGCCGGCTTCGCCCAGGGGATGAAGGACCACGGCTACTCGGCGGCCGCGGTCAAGACGCTGTGGGACATCCTGCTGCCGTTCTCCGACTACGCGTTCAACCGCGCGCACTCCGCCGCGTACGGCGTCGTCTCGTACTGGACGGCGTACCTCAAGGCGAACTACCCGGCCGAGTACATGGCCGCGGTGCTCACCAGCGTCCGCGACGACAAGGACAAGGCGGCCGTCTACCTGGCCGAGTGCCGCAAGATGGGCATCACGGTGCTGCCGCCGGACGTCAACGAGTCGGTACGGAACTTCGCGCCGGTGGGCACCGACATCCGGTTCGGCCTCGGCGCGATCCGCAACGTCGGGACCAACGTGGTCGACGCGATCGTCGCGGCTCGGCGGGAGAAGGGCACGTTCGCCGACTTCTCCGACTTCCTGCGCAAGGTCGACGCGGTGGTCTGCAACAAGAAGGTCATCGAGTCGCTGATCAAGGCGGGCGCGTTCGACTCGCTCGGCCACCCGCGCAAGGGCCTGCTGCTGGTGCACGCCGACGCGATCGACTCGGTGATGAGCACCAAGCGGGCCGCCTCGATGGGCCAGTTCGACCTGTTCGGCGCCATGGACGGCGCGGACGACGCGCAGGACCTCGGAGGGGTGTTCGACATCCCGGTGCCGGACGAGCACTGGGACACCAAGCACCAGCTCGCGGTGGAGCGGGAGATGCTCGGGCTGTACGTGTCCGGGCACCCGTTGAACGGGGTCGAGCAGCTGCTGGCCAAGAAGACCGACACGCCGATCCCCTCGGTGCTGGAGGGCACGGTCGCCGACGGCGCGCAGGTCACCGTGGGCGGCATCCTGACCAACGTCAACCGGCGGATCAACAAGAACGGCGAGCCGTGGGCGTCGGCCCAGATCGAGGACCTGGCGGGCGGCATCGAGGTGCTGTTCTTCCCCCGGTCCTACGCGGTGGTCGGGATGGACATCACCGAGGACGCGATCGTGCTGGTCAAGGCGCGGGTGAACCGGCGCGACGACAAGGTTTCGCTGATCGCCAACGACCTGGCGGTGCCCGACCTGTCCTCCGCGAACGGTGCCCTGGGCGCGCCGTTCGCGGTGAGCCTGCGGGCCGACCACTGCACTCCGCAGCGGGTCTCCCAGCTCAAGGACGTGCTGGGCAGCCACCCCGGCAGCCACGAGGTGCACCTGCGGCTGCTCAACGGCAGCCGGATCACCGTGCTGCGGCTGGACGATGCGCTCCGGGTCACCCCGAGCTCGGCGCTGATGGGCGACCTGAAGGCGCTGCTTGGCCCGGGCTGTCTCGGCTGACCGGTCCGTACCGGCTCGCCGGAGCGCGGCCGACGGGCCCGGCGGCGAGCTGGACCCTCCCCTGAGGGGAGCCGCCACGCTGAGGTCACGCCGAGACCTCAGGAGGGGACATGCCCGTCACCATCAGTGACTCGCTGGCCGGCCTGCGTGCGCTGGTCACCGGGGCGAGCAGGGGTACCGGGGCGGCGGTGGTCGACCGGCTGGCCGAGGCCGGGGCCGACGTGCTCGCGGTGGCCCGCACCCGGCCCGACGGCTACCCGGTCCCGGAGCGGTTCCTGGCCGCCGACGTCGGCACCCGGGCCGGGGTGACCGCGGTGGCCGAGCGGGTGGCCGAGCGGTTCGGCCGGCTGGACGTGCTGGTGCACACCGTCGGCGGCTCGCACGCCCCGCCCGGCGGGTTCGCCGCGCTGGACGACGACGCCTGGCAGGCGGAGCTGGAGCTGAACCTGCTGGCCGCCGTCCGGCTGGACCGGGCGCTGCTGCCGGCGATGGCCGAGGCCGGCTCGGGCGCCGTGGTGCACGTGTCGTCCATCCAGCGCCGGATGCCGCTGCACGACGCCACCCTGGGCTACGCGGCGGCCAAGGCGGCGCTCACCACGTACAGCAAGGGGCTGGCGGCGGAGCTCGGCCCGCGCGGGGTGCGGGTCAACTCGGTCGCCCCCGGGTTCATCCGGACCGGGGCCGCCGACGCGCTGGTGGGCCGGCTGGCCGCCGCCGACGGCGACCGGGACGCCGCGCTGGCCCGGTTGATGGACTCGCTCGGCGGCATCCCGCTGGGCCGTCCCGCGTGGCCGGCCGAGGTGGCCGAGCTGATCGCGTTCCTGGTCTCCGACCGGGCCGGTGCGATCCTCGGTGCCGAGTACGTCGTCGACGGCGGCACCGTCCGCACGGTGTGACCGCTCCCCGGCGCGGCTCGGCCGGTCAGCCGGGCTCGGCGGGTCAGCGGGCTCGGCGGGTCCGGGCTCGGCGGGTCAGCCGGGCTCGGCCGGTCAGCCGGGCTCAGCCGGTCAGCCGGTCAGCCGGACGACGCGGTGCTCGACGGCCGACGCGCGGGCCGCCTCGAGCACCCGCAGCGCGGCCACCGGTCCGGCCGGGTCGACCGGCAGCGGCCCGCCCCCGCGCAGCGCGTCCCGCAGCTCGGCGTAGAACCGCTGGTAGGCGCCCGGCTCGGTGGGTACCCGGCGCACGTCGTCGTCCACGCCGAGGGTGCCGGCCGCCGACCCGGGCTCGACACCCCAGCCGGGGTCGCCGGGGCGCAGCCCGTCGGCGATCTGGCGCTCCTGCGGGTCGAGGCCGTACTTGGTGTACGCGGCCCGGTCGCCGAGCACCCGGAACCGGGGGTTGCGGGTGGCGGCCAGCGCGGACGCCCACAGGTGCGAGCGGACCCCGCCGGCGTGCCGCAGCGCGACGAAGGTGTCGTCGTCGGCGGCGACCCCGGGCCGGCGCGCGTCGAGCTCCGCGTACACCTCGGCGACCGGACCGAACAGCACCATCGCCTGGTCGACCAGGTGCGCGCCCAGGTCGTAGAGCAGCCCGCCGGCGTCGGCCGGGTCGCCCCGCTCCCGCCAGGTGTCCTTCGGTCGGGGCCGCCACCGGTCGAACCGGGACTCGAACCGGCACACGGTGCCCAGCAGACCCTCGTCGACCAGCCGCCGCACGGTCAGGAAGTCACCGTCGAATCGGCGGTTCTGGAAGACGGTCAGCGCGACTCCGGCCGCCGAGGCCGCCGCCGCCACCCGCCGCGCCTCGGCCGCGCTCGGCGCGAACGGCTTGTCCACCACCACCGGCAGGCCGGCCTCCACGGCACGCAGCGCGAGCGGGACGTGTGTGCGGTTCGGCGTGCTGACCACGATCAGGTCGAGCTCTCCGGCCCCGGCGAACAGCGCGTCGGCGTCCGGGAGGACCTCGGCGCCCGGGTGGTCGGCGGCGGCCCGCGCGGCGCGCTCCGGGTTGCCCGAGACGATCGCCGCGAGGCGCAGCCCGGGGGTGGCGGCCACCAGCGGAGCGTGGAACACCCGTCCGCCCGTGCCGTAGCCGAGCACGCCGACCCGCAGGTCCGAGCCGATCCTCGGACCCGGACCGACCCGCGGATCGGGGGAGGCCGGATCGGGGGAGGCCGGATCGGGGGAGGCCGGTTCGGCGGAGGCCGGTTCGGGGGAGGCCGGTTCGGGGGAGGCCGGAGCGGGGGAGGCCATCGCCGGGCCCGGGCTCAGCGCTGCTGCGGGGTGGGCCGCTGGGAGGAGCGGTGCCGCCCGCCCCCGGCGGGGGCCAGGTACCGGGCCCGCTGCAGCGCGGCGGCCACGGTGAGCGTCTGCGGGTTGTCCACGCCGAACACCCGGGCGTACTCGCCGTGCGCGCGCTGGTAGGTGGACACGGCCTCGTCGAGCTCGCCGGCGTACTCGTGCGCGTAGCCGAGGGTGTACCGGGAGGCGAGCGTGTCCGGGTGCTCGGCGCCCAGCACCTGGACCCGGGTGCTCAGCACGTCGCGGGCCAGCGGCAGCCCGTCGGCGGCGCGCCCGGCCGCCACGTAGGCGATCACCAGGTTGTCCGAGGCGGCCAGGCTGTCCGGGTGCTCCGATCCGAGCAGGGTCTCGCACTCGGCCCGGATGCTCTCGGCCAGCTCCACCGCGCGGGCACCGTCGCCCACCGCGCTGAGCTGGCGGGTGGCCCACTGGCGCAGGCCGAGCACCCGCTCGCTGGTCTCCACGGGCAGCGAGCCGGCCACCGAGCCGGCACCGGTGGACAGCGCGGCCACGTGCGCGACCAGCAGGTCGCCCTCGCCGCGCCGGTCCCACGCCTGGTCCTCGCCGAAGGTGGCCTGGGTGAGCACGTCGGCGGCGTCGGCGATCACCCCGACCAGGGCGTCCTCGGCGCGCAGCCGGTCGCTCACCACGGCGCGGGTCAGCTCGTGCAGCTGCAGCCCGTCGCCGTCCATCCGGGTGGCCGCCAGCGACCAGCGGACCAGCCGGTTGACCGTGTCCTCGACCGGGCCGGACTCCTCGGGGCCGGTGAGCGCGGCGTGCTGCAGCAGGCCGCGGGTGAGCCCGCTCGGGGCGAGCACCGCGAGCAGACCGAGCACCCGGCGGGTGGCCGGGTCGGCGTCGAAGCCCGAGGCCTCCAGTGCGATCAGCACCGCCTGGGCGGAACCCCGCCGGTAGTTCTCCTCGTGCCGGGAGCCGTCGCGCCCGTCGCCGAGCAGCTGGGCGACCGGCACCGAGCGCAGCCGCTCGGAGTAGCTGTCCGGGTCGGTGGGCAGCTCCCGGGTGGTGGCCTGGGCCAGCTCGAGCGCGGCGGGCAGGTCGCCGAGCTGCTGGCAGACCTCCTGGGTCAGCCCGGACTGGGCGGCGGCGGGCGCGGTGTCCGGGACGGTCAGCGCCACCTCGCTGCCCAGGGCGGCGGCGTCCGGCGACGAGCTGGTCACGATCACCCGCCAGCCCGGCATGGTGGGCAGGTAGGGCCGCACGGCGTCCACGTCCACCACACCGTCGAACACGATCACCGACGGCTGGGTCCCGGTGGGCGGGTGCTGGCGCAGCCGCTCGATCGCGCGCGGCGTGCCCTCGTCGGGTACCCGCAGGCTCAGCGCGTCGGCGAACTCCAGCAGCCCGGCCAGCATCTCCTCGTGGCTGGCGGCGTTGATCCAGGCCACCAGCGGCCAGCCGTCGGCGATGCGGGCGCGCGCGTAGCCGGCGGCGAGCTGGGTCTTGCCGACCCCGGACGGGCCGGTGAGCACCACGACGGGGCTCGCCTTGACCTTGCCCTTCTCCGACTTCGGCGGGCGCAGCGCGGACTCCAGGCGCTCCTCGTCGCCGGTGCGCGGCAGGGTCAGCACGGGCAGGGAGGGGATCCGCCGCCAGGTCACCCAGGCGACCTCGGCCGGCTCGTCGAGCAGCTGGCCGCGGAAGGACCACCAGGACAGCGGCACCCCGATCGCCGCCGCGGTGACCGCCGCGATCTCCAGGGAGACGCCCTTGCCGAGGTCGTAGAAGCTGCCTGTGATCATCCACGTCACGGCGAAGACCATCGCCACCGCCGCTGTGGCCACCATCCATCGCACCGACACCAACACGGTCCATCCCCTCGTCGGCTGCGTTCGGGCGCGGCCAGAATACGGTGACCGGAATCTGTGCCCCGCTCGGTGCATGGGTGCACCTGCGGGTCTTACGAAGGGTGTTCGGCCCCGGGCGCGTCACGGTGATCGGTGCCCATTCGATCGGGGTGTTCGATACTCTCCGTGAACGCCGTCGCAGACGACCTCGACGCCGAGGAGCCACCGTGCCGCTCACCGCGCCCGATCCGTTCAACGCCGCCGACTACCTCGTGCACCGCAGGGTCGCTCTTGGTGACGGCGGCCGGACGGCGCTGCTGCACCCCGGTGGCGAGCTGACCTACGCCCAGGTGTCCGCGCTGGTGGCGGACGTGGCCGCCGGGCTGGCCGGGCTCGGCGTGCGCCCGGAGGAGCGGGTGCTGTTCTTCGCGGCGGACACCCCGGAACTGGTTGCCGGCATCCTCGGCGCGATGCATCTGGGCGCGGTGGCCGTGCCGGTGTCGACCATGCTCACCGGGGACGACCTGCTGGGGCTGCTGGTCGACTCCCGGGCCCGGCTGCTGGTCACCTCGGCGGCGTTCGCCGACACCGCGCGCGCCGCCGTGGCCGCCCTGGTGAAGGCCCGCACCGGCCCGGGGACCACCGCGCCCGATCTCGCCGGCGTGGTCACCATCGACACCGGCTCCGACGGCTTCGCCCTGCCCGCGCACGACTGGGCCGCGATGCTCGCGGCGGGCGGGGGCACACCGGCCCCGCCGTACCCGAGCTGGCCGGACTCGCCCGCGCTGTGGCTCTACACCTCGGGCACCACCGGCAGCCCGAAGGCGGCGATGCACCGGCACGGGTCCATCCGGTTCGTCTGCGAGACCTACGGGCACCAGGTGCTCGGCATCCGCCCGGACGACCGGTGCTACTCGGTGGCCAAGCTGTTCTTCGCCTACGGGATCGGCAACTCGCTGTTCTTCCCGTTCTCGGTGGGCGCCTCGACCGTGCTGGAGCCGGCCCGGCCCACCCCGGACCTGGTGGCCGAGGTGGTCCGCGCGCACCGGCCGACGCTGTTCTTCGGCGTGCCGACCTTCTACTCGGCGCTGCTGGGCAGCGCGGCGCCGGCCGACGCGTTCGGCTCGGTCCGCCAGGGTGCCTCGGCGGGCGAACCGCTGCCGGCCACGCTGTTCACCCGCGTCCGGGACCGGTTCGGGTTCGAGGTGCTGGACGGGATCGGCTCCACCGAGGCGCTGCACATCTTCGTGTCCAACTACCCGGGGGCGGTCCGCCCGGGCAGCTCGGGTCGGCCGGTGCCCGGTTACCAGGTGCAGCTGCGGAACGAGGCGGACGGGTCGCCGGTGGACGGGGTCGACACCCCCGGCGGCCTGTTCGTCCGGGGCGAGTCGGTGGCCACCGGGTACTGGTGCCGCGCCGAGACCACCCGGCTGGCGTTCCAGGGCGACTGGCTGCGCACCGGCGACACCTACCTGCGCAACGGCGACGGCACGCTGTCCTACCTGGGCCGCTCGGACGACATGATCAAGGCGGGCGGGATCTGGGTGAGCCCCAGCGAGGTGGAGGCGCGGCTGCTCGAGCACCCCGACGTGTTCGAGGTGGCCGTGGTCGGGGTTCCCGACGCGGCCGGGCTGGACAAGCCGGTCGCCGCGGTGGTCACCCGGCCCGGCTCGGGGCTCGGGGAGCCCGAGCTGGTGGAGTTCTGCCGCGCCGGGCTGGCCGCGTTCAAGTGCCCGCGCCGGGTGCTCGTGGTCGACGCGCTGCCCAAGACGGCCACCGGGAAGCTGCAGCGCTTCCTGGTGCGCAGGGAGATCCTGGCGGCCGAGCCGGCGGACGCCGAGTGACCGGTCGATGATGGGCGCATGATCGATGGCCGCGAGATCGTCGACGCGCACGTGCACCCGGCCCGGCTGGACACGCTGAAGCTGGACTGGGACACCTGGCTCGGGCCGGTGGCCGACCGGGGCGCGGTGACCGCGGTGTACGGCCGGGACGGGCGGGTCGACCCGGCCCGGTTCGACGAGCTGTTCGAGGCGGCCGGGGTGGACCGGGCGCTGCTGTTCTGCGAGTACAGCCCCCGGGTCACCGGGGTACAGGCGATCGAGGACATGGCGCCGCTGGTGGCGCGAAACCCGGACCGGTTCGCGGTCGTGGCCAACGTCAACCCGCACCTGCACTACCCGGTGACCGACGAGCTGCGCCGCCAGCTCGACCTGGGCGCGGTGGCGCTCAAGGTGCACCCGGTGCACGGCAACTTCGCGCCGAACGACCGCGAGCTCTACCCGGCGTACGCGCTGTGCCAGGAGCGCGGCGTCCCGGTGATCACGCACACCGGCCCGAGCTCGTTCCCCGGGGCCAGCGGCCGGCGCGGCGACCCGGTGCTGGTGGACGACGTGCTGCGCGACTTCCCCGGGCTCACCGTGGTGCTCGCGCACGGCGGCCGGGGGTGGAGCTACGACGCCGCCGGGTTCATGGCGCTGGCCAGGCAGAACGTGTGGTTGGACATCGCCGGGCTGCCCCCGTCACGGCTGCCGCACTACTTCGCCCGTTTCCCGCTGAACCGGATCGCCATGAAGTGGATCTTCGGTACGGACTGGCCGGGCATCCCGGGACTGCGCGACAACGCCACGGCGGTGACCGCGCTGGGCCTGGACCCCGCGGTGCTGGACGGCGTGCTGGCCGGCAACGCCCGCCGCGTCTACGGCCTGGGCTGACGGCTGTCGCCGGCCGCCGGGGCCACCGGTTCGGTCGGCCCGCGGGTCAGCCGGCGCCGGCCAGCAGACGGTGCCAGTGCCGGCGGGCCCGGGTGCTCCACGCCTCGTGACGCTCGCGGAACAGCTCGGCGGCGGTCACCCCCGCCCAGTCGCCGGGCAGCAGCTCGGCGGGCAGGTGGGGGTCCAGGAACGGGAACCGGCGCCAGGCGTGCACCAGGTGGATCTGGGCGCGCAGCACCTCGCCGGGGCCGGCCGGTGCCGCCGCCGCGAACGTGGCGATGAAGTCCTCGTAGGCGGCCTCCACACCGGCCAGGTTCCAGGCCTGGGCCACCAGCTCGCGCTGCTCGCCGATCCCGCCGAACGGGCCGACGAATGACGACGCGACCTCGTCCAGCTCCAGCTCGTGGATCACCTCGGCCACCTCGTCCTGCCTGCCGGGGTCGGGGCACAGCCACACCCCGGGCGCGGGGCTGCCCAGGCCCACCCAGGTCAGCCGGGTGCGCAGCCGGTGCCGCAGCTGGCGGCGCGACTCCGGGACGGTGACCAGCAGCACCAGCCAGCGTCCGTCCCAGGTGCCCGGGGACGCGCCGAACGAGTAGATCCGGGCCGCGCCGGCGGTGAGTAGCCGCCGTCCGTGGTCGGTCAGCGACCAGCGCACCCGGCGGCCCGCCCGGTCCGAGCGCAGCAGGCCCTCGGCCGCGGTGCGGGCCAGCGCCTGGCGCGCGGACTTCTGCTCGATCCCGAGGTCGCCCAGCACGTCGAGCAGCACCTGCGTCCAGATCGGCTCCGGGTGCGGCAGCACCAGCTCGCCCAGCACGGTGAGCAACAGCGACCGGGCGCTCGTCCCGGCCAGGTCGCGCCGCCGGGGCGGACCGCCGGGCCCCGGCTCGACGACGCCGCCGGACCGCGCGGCGCCGCCGGCGTGCGCGCCCTCTGAGCTGGTCATGACGTCGGCCAGGGTAACCGCCGAGGCCGGCGGCACCGGTCCCAGCCGAGGGTCGAGGTCCGTCCCCGGCCCCGGGCCCAGGGCCTACTGTGATGGTCCGTGACCCCGGAAGAGCTGCTCACCGCCGACCGCGCGCACGTCTGGCACCCCTACGCCTCGATGCCCGGTGGGGTGGACCCGGCTCCGGTGGTCGACGCGGCCGGGGTGCGGATCCGGCTGGCCGGCCCGGCGTTCGGGCGGCCGGCGGGCACCGAGCTGATCGACGGGATGTCCTCGTGGTGGGCCGCCATCCACGGCTACCGGCACCCGGCGCTGGACGCCGCGATCACCGGACAGCTGGGCCGGATGAGCCACGTCATGTTCGGCGGGCTGACCCACGAGCCGGCGGTGGCGCTGGCCCGGCGGCTGGTGGAGATCACCCCGGAGCCGCTGCGGCACGTGTTCCTGGCCGACTCGGGCTCGGTGTCGGTCGAGGTGGCCATCAAGATGTGCCTGCAGTACTGGCGCTCCCGGGGGCGGCCGGACAAGCACCGGCTGATGACCTGGCGCGGCGGCTACCACGGCGACACGTTCGGCGCGATGAGCGTGTGCGACCCGGACGGCGGGATGCACGCGCTGTGGACCGACGTGCTGCCGAGGCAGGTGTTCGCCGGGCCGCCGCCGCGCGGGTTCGAGCAGGCGTACGTGGCGGAGCTGGCCGAGCTGGTCGAGACGCACGCCGACGAGCTGGCCGCGGTGATCGTGGAGCCGGTGGTGCAGGGCGCGGGCGGGATGCGCTTCCACGACCCGCGCTACCTGCACGTGCTGCGCGAGTTGTGCCTGACCCACGACGTGCTGCTGGTGTTCGACGAGATCGCCACCGGGTTCGGCCGCACCGGGGAGCTGTTCGCCGCCGACCACGCCGCGGTCAGCCCGGACGTGATGTGCGTGGGCAAGGCGCTGACCGGCGGCTACCTGACGATGGCCGCCGCGCTGTGCAGCTCGGAGGTGGCGCGCGGGATCAGCGACGGTGAGGCGGGCGTGCTGATGCACGGGCCGACGTTCATGGGCAACCCGCTGGCCGCCGCGGTGGCGCTGGCCTCGATCGACGAGCTGCACCGCCGCGACTGGCACGCCGAGGTGGCCGGGATCGCCGAGGGGCTGCGCGCCGGGCTGGCACCCGCGCGGGGGCTGCCCGGCGTGGTGGACGTGCGGGTGCTCGGCGCGATCGGCGCGGTGCAGCTCGACGGCCCGGTGGCCATGACGGCGGCCACCGAGGCGGCGGCGGCGCGCGGGGTGTGGCTGCGCCCGTTCCGGGACCTGATCTACACGATGCCGCCGTACGTGACCGGTGGAGCCGACGTGGCGACGATCGCCGAGGCGCTCTGCGCGGCCGCGGCGGCCGGCGGGGCCGGTCGGGCCGCCCGGGCGAGCGTCGGGCGTGCCCCGTTCGAGTGACGGATGGGGCTGTTGGGTACCTGAACGCTCAATACCACCTGATGGTGCGCACGAGGCACGAGTGGCGGAGTCGAATCAGGGTTCAGCGGGTGACCTGACGCGAATATTGAGGAGTCTCTCAGGAAACCGTCGCCCGAAGGGTGCAGCAAGGTCTACCAGGAGTGAGCGCCGGCGCCCGGAGCGGGTGCGGAGCGGCCCGCGGGGCGGGCGCCCGGGAACCGGGACGGGCCGCCGGTCCGTTGCCGGTTCGCCGCAAGCGGGCGACGGTGACCGCCGCGGCGACCCCTCACCCACCTCCTGGAGGAGCCGCATGCCTGCCCCGCCGCCATCAGCCGATGCGCCGACCTCGGACGACGAAGGGTCAGCGGCCGACAGCCGGTGGAGCGTGAACTGGCCGATCGTCCGGGCCGACGTCGGCGCCTCGCTGGTCGTCTTCCTGGTCGCCCTGCCACTGTCACTGGGCATCGCCATCGCCTCGGGGGCGCCCATCCTCGCCGGGCTGATCGCCGCGATCGTCGGCGGCGTGGTCGCCGGGCTGCTCGGCGGCTCTCCGCTGCAGGTCAGCGGGCCGGCGGCCGGCCTGACCGTGGTCGTCGCCGAGCTGGTGAACAAGTTCGGCTGGGGTGCCACGACAGCGATCGTGGCGGCGGCCGGGCTGCTGCAGATCGGGTTCGGGCTCAGCCGGCTGGCCCGGTTCGCCACCGCCATCCCGCCGGCCGTGGTGCACGGCATGCTGGCCGGCATCGGCGGCACGATCGCGCTGGCCCAGCTGCACGTGGTGCTCGGCGGGAAACCGCAGAGCAGCGTGCTGGCCAACCTGCGCGAGCTGCCCGGCCAGTTCGTCGGCGCGCACGTTCCGGCGGTGGCCGTCGGGGTGTGCACGATCGTCCTGGTGCTGGGCTGGCCGAAGATCGCCGGCCCGCTGCGCGCCATCCCCGGCCCGCTGATCGCGGTGTCCGCCGCCACCGGGGTGAGCCTGCTGCTGTGGAACGTGCCCCGGGTGGAGCTGCCCGGCGGGCTGATCGAGGCGCTCGCGGTGCCGGTGCTGCCGGACGGCCAGTGGGGCGCGGTCGTCGGCGGCGTGCTGACCGTCGCGCTGGTGGCCAGCGTGGAGAGCCTGCTGTCCGCCGTGGCGGTGGACCGGATGCACAACGGCCCCCGGACGAACGCCGACCGCGAGCTGATCGGCCAGGGCGCGGCGAACACGCTGTCCGGGCTGTGCGGCGGCCTGCCGGTGACCGGCGTGATCGTGCGCAGCTCGACCAACGTGCGGGCCGGCGCGCGGACCCGGGCCTCCGCGGTGCTGCACGCGGTGTGGTTGGCCGTGTTCGCCATGCTGCTGGTCTGGCTGGTCGAGTCGATCCCGATGGCCGCACTGGCCGGGCTGCTGGTCGTGGTGGGCGTCCAGCTGGTCAAGCTGGCCGACCTGCGCACCGCCCGGCAGCACGGCGAGCTGGCGCTGTACCTGGTCACCGCCGCCGGCGTGATGGCGCTGAACCTGCTGGAGGGCGTCGGCATCGGGCTCGCGCTGGCCTCCGTGCTGGTGCTGCGCCGCGCGGTCCGGGCCAGGGTCCGCCACCAGCCGCCGACCGAGGACGTCCCAGACCCCCGGGGCCACGACCGGTCCGACGAGCACCGGGTGCTGGTGGAGGGCGCCGCGACCTTCCTGTGCGTGCCCACGCTGTCCCGGGTACTGGCCGCCATCCCGGCCGGTGCGCCGACCCGGGTGGACCTGGCCACCCACTACGTCGACCACGCCGCCCGCGACCACCTGGACACCTGGGTGAAGCGGCAGCGCGCCACCGGGGCGTCGGTCGTGGTCACCGACGTGCGGCGGCCGCCGGGCAGCGCCGAACCGCGGGTGCGGGTACCCGATCCGAACGGCCGGCACCGGCTCGCCGTCGGCCACCCCGCCCCGGTGACCGGTGCCACCCCGCCCCGGTGACCGGTGGCGGGCCGGCGGGCCGGCACTAGGCTGGGCGACCGTGCCTGACCGTGCCCGTTCCGACCGCCCGGCCCGTCCGGGTCATCCGCTGGAGTGGCTGGAGGAGCACGCCGCGCGGCGGCGGGCACAGGGGCTGCGCCGCGCCGTGCGGCCCCGGTCGGCCGGCGAGGCGGTGCTCGACCTGGCCGGGAACGACTACCTGGGGTTGTCGGGTGATCCTCGGGTGGTCTCCGGCGGGGTGGCGGCGTTGCGGGAGTGGGGTGCGGGGTCGACCGGTTCGCGGCTGGTGAGCGGGTCCACGACGCTGCACGCCGAGCTGGAGGAGGAGCTCGCCGGGTTCTGCGGGTTCGCGGCCGGGCTGGTCTTCTCCAGCGGTTACACGGCGAACCTGGGTGCGGTGACGGCGTTGAGCGGGCCGGGTTCGCTGATCGTCTCGGACGCGGCCAACCACGCCTCGCTGATCGACGCCTGCCGGTTGTCGCGGGCGCGGGTGGCGGTGGTCGGGCACGACGACCTGGACGCGATGGACGCGGCGCTGGCCGGGCGGCCGGAGCGGCGGGCGTTGCTGGTCGTCGACGGGGTGACCAGCGTGGACGGTGCGCGGGCACCGCTGGTGGAGCTGCACCGGGTGGCCCGGCGGCGCGGCGCGCTGCTGGTGGTGGACGAGGCGCACGCGCTCGGGGTGTGTGGCCCGGGCGGCCGGGGGCTGCTGGCCGAGGTCGGGCTGGCCGGCGCGGACGACGTGGTGGCCACGGTGACGTTGTCGAAGTCGCTGGGCAGCCAGGGTGGTGCGGTGCTGGCCCCGGCGGCGGTGGTCGAGCACCTGATCGACACCGCGCGCACGTTCATCTTCGACACCGGGTTGGCGCCGGCGAGCGCGGGTGCGGCGCTGGCGGCGCTGCGGGTGCTGGAGCGCGAGCCGGAGCGGGCGGCGGCGGTGCTGGCGGCGGCATCGGTGATCGCCGGGGCGGCCGGGGTGTCCGCGCCGGGCTCGGCGGTGGTCTCGGCGGTGCTGGGTGATCCGGTGGCGGCGGTGGCCGCGGCGGCGGACTGCCTGGACCGCGGGCTGCGGGTGGGTTGTTTCCGGCCGCCGTCGGTGCCCGAGGGCACCAGCAGGCTGCGGCTGACCGCGCGGGCCACGCTCACCGGCGCCGAGCTGGCGCTGGTCGCCCAGGTGCTGGGCGAGGTGCTGGCCGAGCGCGCGGCCCCGGTCGGATGAGCGTGCTGCTGGTCACCGGTACCGGCACCGGGGTGGGCAAGACGGTGGTCACCGCCGCGCTGGCCGCGTTGGCGCTGGCCGACGGCCGCCGGGTCGCGGTCCTCAAGCCCGCGCAGACCGGCGTGGGGCCCGGCGAGGCGGGCGACCTGGACGACGTGCGCCGGCTGACCGGATCGCCGTCCGGGCTGACCACCCGGGAGCTGGCCCGCTACCCCGACCCGCTGGCCCCGGCCAACGCGGCCGCACGGGTCGGCCTGCCCCCGGTCACCGTCGCCGGCGCCGCGGCCGCGGTCGCCGAGCTGACGGCGGACCACGACCTGGTGCTCGTCGAGGGGGCCGGCGGGCTGCTCGTCCGGTTCGCCGAGAACGCCACGCTGGCCGAGCTGGCCGCGATGCTGGACGCCCCGGTGCTCGTGGTGGCCGCCGCCGGGCTGGGCACCCTCAACCACACCGCGCTGACCACCGAGGCACTGGCCACCCGGGGGCTGACCTGCGCCGGCGTGGTGATCGGCAGCTGGCCGGCCGACCCCGACCTGGCCGCCCGGTGCAACCTCGCCGACCTGCCGGCGGTGGCCGGCGCGCCGCTGCTGGGACGGCTGCCGGCGGGCGCCGGTGCGCTGGCACCGGATGAGTTCCTGGTCACCGCGCGCACCGGGCTCGCGGCAACCATCGAGGCACTCACCTAGGATCCGAGAAGTTCCGACCCCGGCAGCCCGGGAACCGACGAAGGGGAGCCGCATGGCCGCACCTGTCCACACCGACATCCTCGACGAGCTGCGCGACTCCGTACTGGAACGCGGCGAGCCGGCGACGTCGGCGCAGGTGCTGCAACTGCTGCGGCTGCCCGACGAGCGGTTGGAGGACCTGCTGGAGCTGGCCCACCAGGTGCGGATGCGCTGGTGCGGCCCGGAGGTCGAGGTCGAGGGCATCATCAGCCTCAAGACCGGCGGCTGCCCGGAGGACTGCCACTTCTGCTCGCAGTCCGGGCTGTTCGCCTCCCCGGTGCGCTCGGCCTGGCTGGACATCCCGATGCTGGTCGAGGCGGCCAAGCAGACCGCGAAGACCGGCGCCACCGAGTTCTGCATCGTCGCCGCCGTGCGGGGGCCGGACAAGCGGCTGATGTCCCAGGTCGCCGCCGGCATCGCGGCGATCAAGGACGAGATCGACATCAACATCGCCTGCTCGCTGGGCATGCTCACCGCCGAGCAGGTCGACGAGCTGGCCGCGATGGGCGTGCACCGCTACAACCACAACCTGGAGACCGCGCGCTCCTACTTCCCCGAGGTGGTCTCCACGCACACCTGGGAGGAGCGCTGGGAGACCCTGCGGATGGTCCGCGAGGCCGGCATGGAGGTCTGCTGCGGCGGGATCGTCGGGATGGGCGAGACCGACGAGCAGCGCGCCGAGTTCGCCGGCCAGCTGGCCGAGCTGGAGCCCGACGAGGTGCCGCTGAACTTCCTCAACCCGCGCCCCGGCACCCCGTTCGGCGACCTCGAGCTGATGCCGGCCGGCGACGCGCTGCGCACCGTCGCGGCGTTCCGCCTGGCGCTGCCGCGTACCGTGCTGCGGTTCGCCGGCGGCCGCGAGCTGACCCTGGGCGACCTGGGCGCGCGCAAGGGGCTGCTCGGCGGGATCAACGCCGTCATCGTCGGCAACTACCTGACCACCCTGGGCCGCCCCGCCGAGTCCGACATCGACCTGCTCGGCGAGCTGTCCATGCCGGTCAAGGCGCTGAACGAGACCCTGTGACGCGCACCGTGGCCGCGAGGTGAGCGCGCCGTTGAGCACGCCGACCGGCGAACCCGTGGGCACCACCTACTGCGACCAGTGCGGGCAGCCGGCGGGGGAGGGCGAGCACGACCGGTGCGCCGTGCGCCGCGCGATGGAGCCACCCCGGTACTGCGCGGACTGCGCGCGGCGGATGGTCGTCCAGGTGACCCCTAACGGCTGGCTCGCGCGGTGCGGCCGGCACGGCGAGCGCACCAGCGTCGACCCCCGCTGACGCCGCTCGGCCCTGTACCGCCGCCCGCCCCGTACCGCCGTTCCGATCGACGTGCGCCCCGGGATCACCCGACGACGAACGCCCACGTCCACGCCGGTACGGGCAGCCACGCCGAAGCGCGTCTCACAGTCAGTTCTCGGCGTACTCGACGGAGTAGCTGGACAACGGTGCCGGCACCGCGCGCAGCTCGGACAGCAGCCCGGTCTCCCGGGTGAGCAGCGCGCGCACCATCCGCAGCCGCCGGGTCGGGGAGGTCTGCTCGAGCAGCAGCTGCCGGTCGCGCATCGGCAGCAGGCAGTCGGCGGCGAGCACGTGCGGAAGGGTGTCGGTGGTGACGTCCTTGTCCGGCTCGTGCCACTCCTCGGAGCGCCACGCCGTCTCGCAGTAGCGCTGGTGGGCGGCCCGGGCCGCGGTCTCCAGGCCGGCGAGGTGCTCGCTGGGCACCTTCTCGTCGGCGGCGTCGGGCAGCCACTCGACGGTGCCGAGCAGGTAGGGCCGCGACTCGGAGTCGAGCTCGAGCAGCCGGAACCGGCGCGAGCCCTTGGTGACGATGTCGAACCGGCCGTCGGGCAGCTTGCGCACATCCCGCAGCTCGGCCACGCAGCCGACCCGGTGCAGGCTGGCGATGCCGTCGTGGTCGGGCGTCCAGCCCTCGCGCACGGCGACCACACCGAACTCCTTGCTGGGCAGCTTGCCGGTGACCAGGTCGATGGTCAGCTGCCGGTAGCGGGGCTCGAAGACGTGCAGGGGCAGGGAGTTCCCGGGCATGAGGACCGTCCCGAGGGGGAAGAGCGGGAGGGTCTCGGTCACCCGGCAACGTTACGACGCCCCGAGCCTGATCGCTGGGTGAGCGCGGAGGGCATCCCCTCAGTCGTCGGGGGCGGCCACCGAGTCCGGGTGCGGCGGGCGCAGCACCGCGAACGCGTCGGTCACCCGCAACCGCCGCTCGGCGAACCGGAACAGCGCGGCGGGTCGCCCCCCGGCGGGTCCGGGGGGAGCGGTGTGACCGGTGGGGACCAGTACCCCTCGCCGGGCGAGCACGCGCTGCAGGTTCGTCGCGGACACGGCGTGGCCCAGCGCGGTGACGTAGAGGTCGCGCAGCGCGGAGACGGTGAACTCGGCCGGGGCCAGCGCGAAGCCGAGGTTGGTGTAGGAGAGCTTGGCGCGCAGCCGGTCGCGGGCGTTGTGCACGATCCCGGCGTGGTCGAACGCGGTCCGCGGTAGCCGCGCGACGGGGTGCCACCGGGTGTCCTCGGGCACAGCGGGATCCGCGTCACACGGCACCAGGCCCAGGAAGGCGGTGGCCACCAGGCGGACGTCCGGCACCCGGTCCGGGGCGCTGAACACGCCGAGCTGCTCGGTGTGGGCGACTTCCCGCAGGTCCACCTTGTCCGCGAGCTGGCGCAGCACCGAGGTGCGGACGTCCTCGGTGTCCCCGAGCAGCCCGCCCGGGAGCGCCCAGCGGCCGGAGTCGGGCTGTTGCGCACGTTGCCAGAGGAGTACCTGCAGGCTCCCGTCCCGAATCTGGAGCACGGCGGCCAACACTTCGTGTCCCATTTCCGTTTTCCTGCTGGTAACATCGCCCACGTTTTCGATTGTAAGGCGAAAACCGGCGATTCGAGCTCCGGCGCTCCACGTGTCACCCGGATACCGACGAGCAGGGGGCCGACCGGCCGCACAGGCCGGTGAGGAGGGGCAGTGACCATGATCGGGACGATGACCGAAACGGGCGTCCGGCCGGGCGAGCCGGGCCTGGACGCCGACTGGGCCGACCAGGTACGCGCGTTCGCCGAGCAGCGGGACGCGGTGGTGCTGGCGCACAACTACCAGCTGCCCGAGATCCAGGACGTGGCCCACCACACCGGTGACTCGCTGGCGCTGTCCCGGATCGCGGCCGCCGCGAGCGAGTCCACCATCGTGTTCTGCGGCGTGCACTTCATGGCGGAGACGGCGAAGATCCTCTCCCCGGACAAGCGGGTGCTCATCCCGGACGCCGCCGCCGGCTGCTCGCTGGCCGACTCGATCACCGCCGAGCAGCTGCGGGAGTGGAAGGCCGACCACCCGGACGCGGTCGTGGTGTCCTACGTCAACACGACCGCCGAGGTGAAGGCGGAAACGGACATCTGCTGCACCTCATCGAACGCCGTCGAGGTCGTCGAGTCGGTCCCGGCCGACCGCGAGGTGCTGTTCCTGCCCGACCAGTTCCTCGGCGCGCACGTCCGGCGGGTGACCGGGCGGGACAACGTGCACGTCTGGGCCGGCGAGTGTCACGTGCACGCCGGGATCAACGGCCCCGAGCTGGCCGCCCGCGCGGAGGCCTCCCCGGACGCCGAGCTGTTCATCCACCCCGAGTGCGGTTGCGCCACCTCGGCGCTCTACCTGGCCGGCGCGGGCGCGGTCGACGCGAACCGGGTGAAGATCCTGTCCACCGGCGGGATGCTGGACGAGGCCCGGGCCACCAGCGCGCGCAAGGTGCTGGTCGCCACCGAGGTCGGCATGCTGCACCAGCTCCGCAGGGCCGCCCCGGAGGTGGACTTCCAGGCGGTCAACGAGCGGGCTTCCTGCCGTTACATGAAGATGATCACGCCGGCCAAGCTGCTGCGCGCGCTGCGGGACGGCCGCGACGAGGTGCACGTCGACCACGCCACCGCCGCCAGGGCCCGCGCCGCCGTCGAGCGGATGATCGCCATCGGCAAGCCGGGCGGTGGCGAGTGACCCCCGAGGCCCCCCGCGCCGTCCCCGGGGCGACGCCGGGCCGGCCCGCGACGCCGGGAGCGACGGGAGGGACGCCGGGGCCCGCGCCGATCGGCTGGGAGGCGGCCGCCGACCTCGTCGTCGTGGGCAGCGGCGTGGCCGGGCTGACCGCCGCGCTGGACGCCGCCGAGGCCGGGCTGCGGGTGCTGGTGGTCAGCAAGGACGCCGCCGACGCCGGGTCCACCCGCTGGGCGCAGGGCGGCATCGCCGTGGTGCTCCGGGAGGGTCACGAGCCGGGCGACACCGTCGGCGGGCACGTGGCCGACACGCTGGCCGCCGCCGGCGGGTTGGCCGACCCGGCCGCCGTCTCGACGATCCTCGGCGACGGGCCCGCGGCGGTGGCCGCGCTGCGCGCCCGGGGCGCCGTGTTCGACCCCGCGCCGTCCGGCGGGCTGGCGCTGGCCAGGGAGGGCGGGCACACCGCGTTCCGGGTAGTGCACGCGGGCGGGGACGCGACCGGCGCCGAGGTGGAGCGGGCGCTGCTGGCCGCGGCCACCGGAACCGGCTCGGTGCCGATGCTCACCGGGCACGTGGCGGTCGACGTGCGCACCGAGGGCGGCCGGGTCGCCGGGCTGCTCGTGCTGGACACC
Source organism: Pseudonocardia sp. (assembly GCA_036497465.1). Lineage (GTDB taxonomy): Bacteria > Actinomycetota > Actinomycetes > Mycobacteriales > Pseudonocardiaceae > Pseudonocardia. Next base: position 38,338 of record DASXJJ010000065.1, read on the forward strand.
TCGGACGGCGGAGCCGGCCGGCCCGGGCTGGTGCGCGCGCCCTCGGTGCTGCTCGCCACCGGCGGCTACGGGCAGCTGTTCGCCAGCACCACCAACCCGGACACCTCCACCGGCGACGGCGTGGCGCTCGCGCTGCGCGCCGGGGCGACGGCTGCCGACCTGGAGTTCGTCCAGTTCCACCCGACGGTGCTCTACACCGGCCCGGGGGCGCGGGGGCGGCGTCCGCTGGTCACCGAGGCGGTGCGCGGGCACGGCGCGGTGCTGGTCGACGCGGCCGGGCGCCGGATCATGGCCGGCGAGCACCCGCTGGAGGATCTGGCCCCGCGCGACGTGGTGTCCGCGACGATCACCCGCCGGCTGGCGGCCACCGGAGCGCCGTGCGCGTTCCTGGACGCCCGGGCGCTGACCGACTTCCCGCACCGGTTCCCGACCGTGCACGCGGCCTGCGCCGCCATCGGGGTGGACCCGCTGGGCGAGCCGATCCCGGTCAGCCCGGCGGCGCACTACTCCTGCGGCGGGGTGCTCACCGACCCGGCCGGGCGGACCGGCGTGACCGGGCTGTACGCGGCCGGCGAGGTGGCCCGCACCGGGTTGCACGGCGCGAACCGGCTGGCGTCGAACAGCCTGCTCGAAGGCCTGGTGATGGGCCGGCGCGCGGCGCACGCGGTCGCCGCCGACCTGGCCGGCCCCCGCGGGCTGCTCACCGGCGGGGCCGCCCGCGCGGTGGCCGGCCCCGGCGAACACCCGATCGCCGACCGCGACCTGGTGCAGCGCGCGATGACCGCCGGCGCCTCGATCGGCCGGGACGGTGCCGGGCTGGCCGCCGCCTCGGACGCGGTCGACTCGGCCACCCGTCCCGGCGTACCGGTCGACCGGGCGGGCGTGGAGGACGCTGCGCTGACCCTGCTGGCCCAGGCCGTGTTGGCCGCCGCCGGCACCCGAACCGAGAGCAGGGGCTGCCACGTGCGCACCGACTTCCCCCGTACCGACGACGCCTACCAGCGCTCCAGCCTGCTCGTGCGGCTGGTCGACGGCCGGCTGTCCGTGCGGCCGGCCGAGCGGGTCCGGGCGGGTGCCGCGTGAGCGCCGGGACGGGTACTCACCTGCGCCCGCTGCCCGCCGGGCCGCTCGCGCCGGACGCCGAGGACCTGGCCAGGGTGGTGGCCACCGCGCTGGCCGAGGACCTGCGGTACGGGGCGGACGCGACCACCGCGGCCACCGTGCCCGCCGACGCCGTCGCGGTCGCCGCGTTCACCCCGCGCCGGCCGGGCGTGCTGGCCGGGGCCGCCGCGGTGCGCGCCGTGCTGGACTCGGTGCTGGGCTCCGGCGGCTACCAGGTGCTGGACGAGCTGCCCGACGGCGCCCGGCTGGTGGCGGGGCAGCCGGCGCTGCGGGTGCGCGGGCCGGTGCGCGGGCTGCTGACCGCCGAGCGCACCGCGCTGAACCTGCTGTGCCACCTGTCCGGGGTGGCCACCGCGACGGCGGAGTGGGTGGACGCCGTGGCCGGCACGGGCGCGACGATCCTGGACACCCGCAAGACGCTGCCGGGGATGCGGCTGCTGCAGAAGTACGCGGTGCGCTGCGGCGGCGGGCGCAACCACCGGCTCGGCCTCGGCGACGCGGTGCTGATCAAGGACAACCACGTGGTGGCGGCCGGGTCGGTGACCGCCGCGCTCGCCGCCGCGCGGGAGGCCGCCCCCGAGCTGCGCCGGGAGGTGGAGGTGGACTCGCTGGCCCAGCTGGACGAGGCGCTTGCCGCGGGCGCGGAGCTGGTGCTGCTGGACAACTTCACGCCCGGGGAGTGCGCCGCGGCGGTCCGGCGGCGCGCGGAGCTGGGGGCCGAGGCGGCCTTCGAGGTCTCCGGCGGCCTCACCCTCGAGGTGGCTCGGGACTACGCCGAGACCGGGGTGGAGTACCTCTCGACCGGCGCGCTCACCCACTCGGTGATCGCGCTGGACCTGGGCCTCGACCTGACGACCGACTAGCGACGGTCCGGCTGGAAAGCGCCGCGAGCCGCGCTCGTCCGCCGGGACCCGGGCGCCGTCTCAGCCGGTCAGGGCGTGGTCGCGAGCCACCTGGCGAACGACCGGCCCGGGCAGCCGCACGCACGAGCAGGCCGGCCGGAGGCGGGGCAGGAAGTGCACGCTGTTGCACGCCCCGGCGCCGTCCGAGGTGCGGTGCAGGCAGCGCACGGTGCGGTGTCCGCCGCAGCTGCAGTCCGCCCAGCCGTTCAGCGTCCAGCCCGCGTCGAGCGGGTGGGCGGAGGTGGGGTTCGGGCAGTGGCTCGGGATCTCGCGGACCCACCGCCCGAGGTCGGGGTACTCGCCAGTGCGCGTTGTCACATCCCAGGTTTAGCGCATCACACGTTGCAACCGTGCGCAGGCGCACCACCCGCCCGGCGAGTACACCCGAGTGGGGAACGACCGGTGGTGGTCCGGTTGCGGAGAGTTCCGATCACCCTGTCCGGGTGTACAGCGCACGGCTGGCGATCCGGGCGCCGTCGGCCATCGCGCGGAACTTGGCCCAGGCGATGTCCGGATCGACGTCGGCCACCGCCGCCCCGGTGGCGAACCCGCAGTCGGTGGCCGCGAGCACGTTCTCCGCCCCCACGGCCTCGGCGTACCGGGTGAGCCGCTGCGCGATCAGCACCGGGTGCTCGATGTAGTTGCTCGTCGAGTCGACCACGCCGGGCATGATCACCTTGCCGTCGGGCAGCCTCAGGTTCTCGAACACCTGCCACTCGTGCGCGTGCCGGGGGTTCGCCGCCTCCAGCACGATCCCGTTCGGCCGCGCGGCGAGGACCACGTCGATGATGTCGGCCAGGTCCACGTCGTGGTGGTGCGGTCCCTCGTAGTTGCCCCAGCACAGGTGGATGCGCATGCGGTCCGGGTCGATGTTCGCGGTGGCCTGGTTGAGCACCTCCACGTCGATGCGGGCCCGCTCGCGGAACTCCTCGGTACTCAACCGGCCGAACTGCAGGTGCCGGGACATCGCCAGGTCCGGGCAGTCGAGCTGCAGCACGAACCCGGCGTCGGTGATCGCCTCGTACTCGTGGCGCATCGCGTCGGCGATCGCGGACAGGTACTCGTCCCGGCTCGGGTAGTGGTGGTTGGCGAAGAACGCCGCGATCACCCCCGGCGACGCGGCCGACAGGAACAGCTCGGTCGCCCGCGCCCCGGCGGTCGCGGCGCGCAGGTTGGCGATGTCGGTGTGCACCGCGTCCGGGTCCGCCACGGCGATCGGGCCGGTGCACGCCGGCTGGCCGAGCATCCCGCCCACGTCGCCGTGCCGGTCGGTCCACATCCGGGTGTAGGTGGGGAACTCGGCCATGTCGGTGAACTCGAGCACCGCCTCGCCCTGCCCGTCGAAGCCGCTGAGGCGCTCCCGGACGTAGGTGGAGTAGCTCTCCTTGCCGGCCTCGCCGTCGTTGACCACGTCCACGCCGGCCTCGACCTGCCGGCGGACCACGTCGGCCACCTCGTCCCGGACCAGGGCCGCCCGCTCGTCGGCCCCGGCCCGGCGGGCGCCGGTGATCACGTCGAGCAGCTCCCGCCGCCGGGGCAGGCTGCCGGTGTGGGTGACCAGGATGCGATCAGTGCTGCGCTGCACCAGACCTCCGATGTGCACGGCGGCGACTCCGGTCCAACGTAGGTTCGGGGCGAGGGCACGGTCAACGGGCGGCTTCCCCGGCCGCCTAGACTCGGTGCCATGCTCAGCCGTTCGGATCTGCGCGCCGGCCTGCCCTCGGCCGCCGCGCTGCGCGCACTGCTGCCCCGGGCCGAGGTCGACGTGGAGGCCGTGGTCGACCGGGTCCGGCCGATCATCGACGACGTCGCCGCGCGGGGCGTGGACGCCGTACTCGAGCTGGCCGAGCGCTTCGACAAGGTCCGCCCGGAGCGGGTGCGGGTGCCCGCCGACGAGCTCAAGCGCGCCCTGGACGAGCTCGACCCGGCCGTCCGGGATGCCCTGCGCACCTCGATCGAGCGGGCCCGGCTGGTGCACGAGGAGCAGCGCCGCACCGACGTGGTCACGAAGGTCACCGACGGCGGCACGGTCACCGAGCGGTTCGTCCCGGTGCGCCGGGTCGGGCTGTACGCGCCGGGCGGGCTGGCCGTCTACCCGTCCAGCGTGGTGATGAACGTGGTGCCCGCGCAGGCCGCCGGGGTGGAGTCGCTGGTGGTCTGCTCGCCGCCGCAGTCGGAGTTCGGCGGGCTGCCGCACCCGACGATCCTGGCCGCCGCCGCGCTGCTCGACGTCGACGAGGTGTGGGCGGTCGGCGGCGCGCAGGCGGTGGCCCTGCTCGGCTACGGCGGCACCGACACCGACGGCGGCGAGCTGGAGCCGGTCGATGTGGTGACCGGCCCGGGCAACATCTACACGACGGCGGCCAAGCGGCTGCTGCGCGGGCTGATCGGCATCGACGCGGAGGCCGGTCCCACCGAGATCGCCATCCTGGCCGACGCGACCGCCGACCCGGTGCACGTCGCCGCCGACCTGATCAGCCAGGCCGAGCACGACCCGTCGGCGGCGTCCGTGCTGGTCACCGACTCGCCTGAGCTGGCCGACCTGGTCGACGCCGAGCTGGAGCGCCAGGTGCCCGCCACCAAGCACGTCGAACGCATCCGCACGGCGCTGACCGGCCGGCAGTCCGGCACGCTGCTGGTCTCCGGGGTGGACGACGGGCTGCGGGTGGTCGACTCCTACGCCGCCGAGCACCTGGAGATCCAGACCGCGAACGCGGGCGAGGTGGCCCGCCGGGTGCGCAACGCCGGCGCGATCTTCGTCGGGCCGTGGGCGCCGGTGTCGCTGGGCGACTACTGCGCGGGGTCGAACCATGTGCTGCCCACCGGCGGCTGCGCCCGGCACTCCGGTGGCCTGAGCGTGCAGACCTTCCTGCGCGGGATCCACCTGGTGGAGTACACCGAGGACGCGCTGCGCGCGGTGGCCGACCAGGTCGTGACGCTGGCCGGAGCGGAGGACCTGCCGGCGCACGGCCAGGCGGTCAGCGCCCGGTTCGGTGCGCACCCGGACCGCTGACCTCACGTAGCCTGGCCGGGATGTCCGAGGTCTCGCTGCTGGTACTGCAACCGTCCGAGCTCGGCCCGCCGGCCCGGCTGGGCGACTGGCTGGCCGCCGCCGGCGCGCGGCTCGACGTGGTGCGCCCGTTCGCCGGTGACCGGGTGCCGGCCGACGCCTCCGGCTGGCGGGGCGTGGTGTGCCTGGGCGGCGAGATGGACGCGCAGGACGACGCCGGCTACCCGTGGCTGGCCGACTGCCGGGCGCTGCTGGCCGATGCGGTCACCCGGCGGGTGCCGGTTCTGGCGGTGTGCCTGGGCGCCCAGCTGCTCGCCGCGGCCACCGGCGGCCGGGTCGGTCGGGCCGAGGCAGGTCCCGAGGTCGGGCCGATGCTGGTGTCCCGCCGCGACGCCGCGCTGAAGGACCCGCTGCTGGGTTCGCTGCCGCTGTCGCCGCTGGTGCTGCAGTTCCACCAGGACGAGGTGGCCACCCTGCCGCCCGGCGCGGAGCTGCTCGCCGCGTCCCCGCGCTGCCCGCACCAGGCCTTTCGGGTCGGCTCGCTGGCCTGGGGGGTGCAGGGACACGTGGAGACCACCCCCGAGCTGGTCCTGCGTTGGCGCCGCGACGCGCCCGAGCTGGCCGCCCACGCCCGGCCCGGGGCGCTGGAGCCGGAGCACCTGCGGGCCGAGCACGAGCAGATCGAGGAGACCTGGCGGCCGGTGGCCGAACGGTTCGTCGAGCTGGCCGCGCGGCCGCCGTCGGTGCTGGGCGAGCCGCTGCCGCTGACGTCGGCGTGACCGGGCCCGCGCGCCCGCGCGCCCTCGGCACCGCAACTAGGCTCCGGGCATGACGCCGGTCGCCTCGCACGTCTCGCTCGACGCCCTGCCGCTGCGGGACGACCTGCGCGGCAAGAGCCCGTACGGTGCGCCGCAGCTGGACGTCGCGGTGCGGCTGAACACGAACGAGAACCCGTACCCGCCGCCGCCCGAGCTGGTGGCCGAGGTGGCCGAGGAGGCCCGCCGGGTCGCCGCCGAGCTGCACCGCTACCCCGACCGGAACGCGGTCGCGCTGCGCACCGACCTGGCCGCCTACCTGGCCGGGGCCACCGGGGTGGCGCTGACCCTCGAGAACCTGTGGGCGGCCAACGGCAGCAACGAGATCCTGCAGCAGGTGCTCCAGGCGTTCGGCGGTCCCGGGCGCACCGCGGTGGGCTTCGAGCCGTCGTACTCGATGCACCCGATCATCGCTTCCGGCACCCGCACCGAGTGGCTGGCCGCGCCGCGCCGCGCCGACTTCACCCTGGACACGGCGGCGGCCGCCCGGGTGCTCGCCGACACCGGCGCCGACGTGGTGTTCGTGACCAGCCCGAACAACCCGACCGGCGGCGCGATCGAGCCCGACGAGCTGGCCGGCCTGGTCGAGGCCGCGCCCGGGATGATCGTGATCGACGAGGCGTACGCGGAGTTCTCCGGCCGGCGCAGCGCGGTGGAGCTGCTCGCCGAGCACGGGCACAAGCTGATCGTCAGCCGCACCATGAGCAAGGCGTTCGCGTTCGCCGGCGGCCGGCTCGGGTACCTGGCGGCGGCCCCGGCCGTGGTGGACGCCCTGCAGCTGGTCCGGCTGCCCTACCACCTGTCGGCGCTCACCCAGGCGGCGGCGCGGGCGGCGCTGCGGCACGCCGGGGCGACGCTGGGCTCGGTGGCGATGCTGAGCGCCGAGCGTGACCGGGTGGTGGCCGCGCTGGGCGCAATGGGCTACCAGCCGGTGCCCAGCGACGCAAACTTCGTGCTGTTCGGCCGGTTCCCCGACGCGCCGGCGAGCTGGCGTGCTTTCCTGGACCGCGGTGTGCTGATCCGCGACGTCGGCATCCCCGGTCACCTGCGGGTGACGATCGGCACCCCCGAGGAGAACGACACATTTCTGCAGGCGGCCAAGGAGATTGCATCGTGACGGTGAGCGGCGCTCGCACGGGCCGGGTGGAACGGATCACCAAGGAGTCCTCGGTCCTGGTCGAGATCGACCTGGACGGCACCGGCCGGACCGAGGTGAAGACCGGCGTGCCGTTCTTCGACCACATGCTGACCGCGCTCGGCAAGCACGGGGCGTTCGACCTGGTGGTGCGGGCCACCGGAGACGTGCAGGTCGACGTGCACCACACCGTGGAGGACGTGTCGATCGTGCTCGGCCAGGCGTTGCGCGCGGCGCTGGCCGACAAGGCCGGCATCCGCCGCTTCGGCGACGCGTGGATCCCGATGGACGAGTCGCTGGCCCAGGCCGTGGTCGACGTGTCCGGCCGGCCGTACTGCGTGCACACCGGCGAGCCCGACTCGATGGCCGGGTTCGTGGTGGGCGGGCACTACCCGACGGTGCTCAACCGGCACGTGTTCGAGTCGCTGGCCTTCCACGCCGAGCTGGCGCTGCACGTGCGGGTGCTCGGCGGGCGCGATCCGCACCACATCACCGAGGCCGAGTTCAAGGCGGTGGCCCGCGCGCTGCGGGCCGCCGTGGCCGCCGACGACCGGATCACCGGCGTGCCGTCCACGAAGGGCGTCCTCTAGCCCGCCGCGACCTCGACCTGGCTGGCGGCGCGGTCGGCCGCTGCTGCCGGCCACCCTCCGGACCGCCGGTGGCCGGCCCGCGGTGAGCACCCGCGGCGGGCCTGTACGCGGCCGCCCTGGTGCTGTGGCCGGTGGCCGGACGGTAGCCTTGGCCGGTGGCGAAGATCGTGGTGCTGGACTACGGCTCGGGCAACCTGCGCTCCGCCGAGCGGGCGTTGGCCCGGGTGGGGGCCGACGTCACCGTCACCGAGGACCTGGAAGCGGCGCTGAACGCCGAGGGCCTGGTTGTGCCGGGGGTCGGGGCGTTCGCGTCGTGCATGGCGGGCCTGCGCGCCGCCGGCGGAGACAAGATCATCGACCGGCGGCTGGCCGGCGGCCGGCCGGTGCTGGGCATCTGCGTGGGCATGCAGGTGCTGTTCGACCTCGGGGTGGAGCACGGTGAGCACACCGACGGCTGCGGGCAGTGGCCGGGCACGGTGGAGCGGCTGCACGCGGCCGTGCTGCCGCACATGGGCTGGAACACCGTGCGCGCGCCGGAGGGCTCGGTGCTGTTCGCCGGGCTGGACGCCGACACCCGGTTCTACTTCGTGCACTCGTTCGCCGTGCGCCGGTGGGAGCTGCGGGTCGACGAGCCGTTCCGGCCACCGATGGTGACCTGGTCGAACCACGGCGAGGACTTCGTGGCGGCGGTGGAGAACGGCGCGCTGTCGGCCACCCAGTTCCACCCGGAGAAGTCCGGCGACGCCGGCGCCACCGTGCTGCGCAACTGGCTGCGCGAGGTCGTGGGCTGAGCCGGTCGGGGCGGCCAGTAGGCTGCTCAGCCGTGAGTTTCGTACTGCTTCCGGCCGTGGACGTAGCCGACGGTCAGGCCGTCCGACTGGTGCAGGGCGCCGAGGGCACCGAGACGGGCTACGGCGACCCGCTACAGGCCGCGTTGGCCTGGCAGGACGCCGGCGCCGAGTGGGTGCACCTGGTCGACCTGGACGCCGCCTTCGGCCGGGGTTCGAACGCCCCGCTGCTGGCCGAGGTGGTCGGCCGGCTGGACGTGAAGGTCGAGCTGTCCGGCGGCATCCGCGACGACGAGTCGCTGGCCCGGGCGCTGAGCACCGGGTGTGCCCGGGTCAACCTGGGCACCGCCGCGCTGGAGGACCCGGCCTGGTGCGCCAGGGCCATCGCCGAGCAGGGCGAGCGGGTGGCCGTCGGGCTGGACGTGCGGATCACCGACAAGGGCCACCGGCTGGCGGCTCGCGGCTGGACCACCGACGGCGGCGACCTGTGGGAGGTGCTCGCGCGGCTGGACCGCGACGGCTGCGCCCGGTACGTGGTGACCGACGTGAGCAAGGACGGCACGCTGCGCGGCCCGAACCTCGACCTGCTACGCGACGTCTGCAAGGTCACCGACGCGCCGGTGATCGCCTCCGGCGGGGTCTCCGAGGTCGCCGACCTGGTGGCGCTGGCCGGGCTGGCCGGCGACGGCGTCGAGGGGTCGATCGTGGGCAAGGCCCTCTACGCGGGCCGGTTCACCCTGCCCGAGGCGTTGGCGGCGGTCGCCGAGCAGGCGGACTGAGCCCCGGGCCGAACCGAGTCAACTCCCGGTTCGGCTGAGGAACGAAATCCCGGCCGCTACCATCGACGTGGCACTCGAAGTGCGCCGCGAAAAAAGCGGTGAATCGTAGCGGATGTGGAGAATTCTTGTCCAAGTCTCGTCACGAGCAGGAATTGCGCGACGAGCAGGCCTACGTGGCCCGGCTCTACACGCGGTTGGACGCCGAGCGGGTCTGGGTATCGAGGGAGCTGGACGCGGCGCTGCGGGACAGCAGCGCGACCGGGCCGGACGACCGTTGGCTGCGCGACGCGGCGGTGGACACCTGGTCGGACCGGCGGCGCAGGCTCCGGGTCGCGGACAGCGGGCTGTGCTTCGGCCGGATCGACCCCCGGGCCGGCTCGGACGTCGGCACCGGCGGCACGCTGCACATCGGCCGAATCGGGCTGCCCGACCCGGACGACGAGGCACGCGCGTTACTGATCGACTGGCGCGCGCCCATTGCCCGGCCGTTTTACACGGCCACCGGCGCGAATCCTGAGGGCATTTCCCGGCGCCGGCATTTCCGCACCCGGGGCCGTGCGCTGGTCGACTTCTCCGACGAGTCGTTCTCCGGCGCCCGCGCCGAGCAGGACGGCTCGGACTCGGCGCTGCTGGCGGCGGTGAACGAGGCCCGCTCGGACGGGATGCGCGACATCGTGGCCACCATCCAGGCCGCGCAGGACGAGGTGATCCGGCTCGGTTCCACCGGCGTGGTGGTGATCGAGGGCGGCCCCGGCACCGGCAAGACCGCCGTGGCGCTGCACCGGGTGGCGTACCTGCTCTACACCCACCGCGAGCGGATGGCGCGCAGCGGCGTGCTGCTGGTCGGGCCGAACCCCGGGTTCCTGGACTACGTCAGCGGCGTGCTGCCGGCGCTGGGCGAGACCGACGTCGTGTTCACCACCCCCGGCGACCTGCTCCCGGGCGTGCGCACCGCCCGGCGCGACGGCCCTGACCTCGCCCGGCTCAAGGGCGGGGAGCGGATGGTCGAGGTGCTCGAGGCGGCGGTGCTGGACCGCCAGTGCCTGCCGGACGAGCCGATCGAGATCGACCTCGACGACGTGACGGTGCTGCTGGACACCGAGGTCGCCGGCCTGGCCAGGGACGCCGCGCGGGCCAGCCGGCTGGTGCACAACCAGGCGAGGGCGGTGTTCGACGACCAGGTCATCGCGGCGCTCACCGCCCGCGCGGTGGCCCGGATCGGGGCCGGCTGGCTGCACCCCGAGCAGCCCGACCCGATGGCCTACGAGGTCGACGCGGAGTTCGGCGAGGTCGTCGACGAGGAACCGCTGGCGGAGAACCTCGAGGCCGACGTGCGCGCCGAGCTGTCCGGCAGCCCGGCGCTGGCCGACGCGCTGGAGTCGCTGTGGCCGATGCTCACCCCGCAGCGGCTGCTGGCCGAGCTGTTCAGCTCCCCGGAACGGTTGGCGACCGCGGCGGCCTCGCTGCCCGAGGACGAGCGCGACTCGCTGTACCGGCAGGTCGGGCACGCCTGGACGGTGTCCGACGTGCCGCTGCTGGACGAGGCGGTCGACATGCTCGGCTCGGACGGCACCGACCTGCCCTCGTTCCTGTCCGACGAGGATGAGGTGGAGGAGGGCGATCCGGAGGACCTGGACTACGCCGAGGGCGTGCTGGAGATCCTGGACACCGAGGAGGACCCGGACGAGGAGGTACTGCGCGCGGTCGACCTAATGGCCGCCGACGCGCTGGCCGAGCGTCAGGAGGAGCAGGACCTGCGCGGGCTGGCCGAGCGGGCCGCCGCCGACCGGAACTGGACCTACGGGCACGTGGTGGTCGACGAGGCGCAGGAGCTGTCCGCGATGGACTGGCGCGCGCTGATGCGCCGCTGCCCGACCCGGTCCATGACCATCGTCGGCGACCTGGCCCAGCGCGAGTCCGCCGCCGGTGCCCGGTCCTGGTCGGAGATGCTCGACGAGCACGTGCCGGACCGCTGGGCCTACCGCGAGCTGACCGTGAACTACCGGACCCCGGCCGACATCATGGACATCGCGGCCGCCGTGCTGGCCGACGTGGACCCCGCGCTGCGCCCGCCGGCGTCGGTGCGCCGCACCGGGGTGCCGCCGTGGGCGCGGCAGGTGCCGCTGAGCGGGCTGGCCGGCGCGGTGCGGGACGCCGTGCGCGGGCTGGCCGCCGAGGTCGGGGACGGCACCGTGGCGGTGATCGCGCCGCCGGGCACCAAGCTGCCGGTGCGGCTGCGGGCGGAGCTGTCGGCGGCCACCGGCGGACGGTTCTCGCTGCTCACCCCGCACGGCGCCAAGGGCCTGGAGTTCGATGCCGTGGTGCTGTGCGAGCCGGCGCAGATGCTGGACGGCTCGCCGGCCGGCCCGGCGGAGCTCTACGTCGCGCTGACCAGGGCCACCCAGCGGCTCGCGGTGCTGCACAGCGAGCCGCTGCCCGCGTCGCTGACCGGGCTGCGCACCGTCCGGGACCCGGTGCCGGCCGCGGGCGCCTGAGCCCGGTCCCCGAGCCCGCCCCCGGTCCCCGGACCGGTGCCGGTGCAGGGGCCTCAGCCCGTGGCCGACCGGTCCCGAGCTCGGCGCAGGGGATCAGGCCGGCGGGGCGTCCGGCACGGTGAGACGGATGCCGACCGTGCCCTGCTCGCCGCGACGGAGCTTGCTGCCCAGCATGGTCAGCCGGCCGACCAGGCCGTAGCGGTCCACCAGCAACCGGCGGGCGCGGGTCGACCCGGCGTCGTCGAGCAGCTCGGCGTGCCCGGCGACCTCCGGCCCGGTCGGCGCCCCGCGCACGGTGCACGGGGCCAGCCGCACCGACCCGTCCCGGCGGATGCGCTTGACCTTGCCGGCGTCCCTGGCGGAGAAGGCCACCAGGCCGTCGCCGTCGCGAGCCGCCCAGACCGGGGTGGGGACCGCCCGGCCGTCCCGCCGGAACGTCGTCACCAGCAGGTACTTCTCGCCCGCCAACCGGGTGATCTCGTCCATCCAGGCACTCTAGGCCCGGCGGCCACCTGCCGGAGGGAGGAGCCCAGCGGCGCACCGGGCGAACCCCACGTCGTAGTCTCGGGGCCATGGCCGTTGCGGTACGCGTCATTCCCTGCCTGGACGTCGACGCCGGGCGGGTGGTCAAGGGCGTGAACTTCGCCGACCTGCGCGACGCGGGCGACCCGGTCGAGTTGGCCAGGGCCTACGACGCGGAAGGCGCCGACGAGCTGACCTTCCTGGACGTCACGGCCTCCTCCGGCGAGCGGGCCACGATGATCGACGTGGTGCGCCGCACCGCGGAGCAGGTGTTCATCCCGCTGACCGTGGGCGGCGGTATCCGCTCGCCCGAGGACGTCGACCGGATGCTCCGGGCCGGTGCCGACAAGGTGAGCGTCAACACCGCCGCCATCGCCCGCCCCGAGCTGCTCGCCGAGGCCAGCCGCCGGTTCGGCGCGCAGTGCATCGTGCTCTCGGTGGACGCCCGCACCGTGCCGCCCGACCAGCCGCCCACCCCGTCCGGCTGGGAGGTCACCACGCACGGCGGCCGGCGCGGTACCGGCATCGACGCGGTGGAGTGGGCCGCGCGCGGCCAGGAGCTGGGGGTGGGGGAGATCCTGCTCAACTCGATGGACGCCGACGGCACCCGCGCCGGGTTCGACCTCAAGATGATCTCCGCCGTCCGAGCGGCCGTGGACGTCCCGGTGATCGCCAGCGGCGGCGCGGGGGACCTCTCGCACTTCGTGCCCGCCGTCCGGGCCGGGGCCGACGCGGTGCTCGCCGCCAGCGTCTTCCACTTCGGCCAGCTCCGCATCGGCGAGGTGAAGGACGCGATGCGCGCCGGGCGGGTGGAGGTCCGGTGACCACGCTCCCGGCACTCCCGGCGTGGCGCCACGAGCGCCTGGCCGCCGTCGCGCTGGTGGCGGGGACGCTGGTGTTCGCCGGGATCCGGCTGCTGCGGCTGGCCAGCCAGGGCGGCATCGACGTGGTCACCTTGCCGGTCGCGCTGCTGGCCGCCGACGTGCTGATCGCGGCCGCGTTGGTCACCCACTGGTACCCGGTACGACCGGTGGCGCAGGGGCTGGCGATCTTCGGCGCGCTGGTGCACCTGCTGGTCATGCTGCGCAGCGGTCCGATCTGGATGCGCGGCTGGTCCGGCCTGCTGGTGATGGCGCACGTGTACGGCCTGATGCTGCTGTTCGCGATCACCGCCCGCGAGAACGACGAGGAAGATCTCGACGACGAGCCCGACGCTCCGGACGGGGCCGCACTGGCCGACGGCTCCGGCGCGGGGTCCCGGATGCCCGCGACCGCCGCCGGCGCCGGCGAGGAGCCCCCGGTCGTGGGGGATCCTGCGCCGGCCGTCCGTGTGGAGCAGCCCGCCGTGGCCCGGGTGGAGGAGGACGCCGGGGCACGGGTGGCGGACGACGCCGCGGCGCAGGCCGGCTCGCCCGGCCCCCGGGCGACCGCGACCGGATCCGGAGCCGGCGGCGAGCAGCCGGCCGTCGGCCCGGGGGAGACCTCGGTGGCCGAGATCGCCGAGCCCGACGCGCCGTCCGGAGCGGGGAGCCCGTCCGGGGCCGAGGCGGTGTCTCCGGCCGATGCCGCGTCGGGGGCGCCTGTCGCCGGTCCGGCGGAGGAACCGGACCGACGCGCTCAGGATCCGGCCGGCCAGGACGGCGGCGGCCTCGGGGAGCCCACGGGCGATGCGTCCGCGCGGCCCCCTGGCGCGACGGCAAGCGAGGAGGGGACCGCCGTGGAGGTGGACCCCCCGACCGACCTCGGTGCGGAGACCGCGCCCGGGCAGGCCGACGCCGCCGGACCGGCCGATTCCGCCGGACCGGCCGATTCCGCCGGACCGGCCGAGGAGTCTGTGCCGCCCGTCGCCGGGCCGGCCGGTGCTGCTGGGCCGATCGAGGCTGCTGGGCCGGCCGAGGTTGCTGGGTCGACCGCTGACGCCGAGCCGTCCGTCGAGGACGACTCGGCGCCGGCGCCCGGCGCCGGCGGGAGCAGCGCCCCGGACCGGGTCGAGCCGGACCCGCCGCGCACGACCGAGCAGGACCTGACGGACGGGGTCGATGCCTCCTGTGCCGTGGAGTCGATGGCCGGTGGCACGCCGGCGGAACGCAGGGAGCACGCGAGGTGAGTCTGGATCCGGCGATCGCCGGCCGGTTGAAGCGCAATGCCGACGGGCTGGTGTGCGCGGTCGCCCAGCAGCGCGGTACCGGCGAGGTGCTGATGGTGGCGTGGATGGACGACGAGGCGCTGCACCGCACGCTGACCAGCCGCAACGCCACGTACTTCTCCCGCAGCCGGCAGCAGTACTGGGTCAAGGGGGAGACCTCCGGGCACACCCAGCGGGTGCACGAGGTGCGCCTGGACTGCGACGGCGACACGTTGCTGCTGCTGGTCGACCAGGAGGGCGCCGCCTGCCACACCGGCGAGCACACTTGCTTCGACGCCGACCTGCTTCTCGGCCAGACCACCGAGGGCACGTCCACCGGAACCGCGGCCACCGGAACCGCGGCCACCGGAACCGCCACCGGAACCGCCACCGGAACCGCGGCCACCGGCTGACCGCCGCCGAGAACGCGACCGCCGTCACGGGCTGACCGCCGCCGAGAACGCCGCCGCCGACCGACCGCCGTGTCGACCGCGGCCGCCGACCGGCCGCCGGGGAGGAAGATCGCCGGCTCGGGGGGTTCGACCGCGTTCAGCGCGGCTGCTCCGCCTCGGACGGCGATCACCCCGGTCGGCGGCGGTCCGGGGTGCGGCGGTCCCGCCCTGGATGGCGATCACCCGGGAGCGGTGAGGGGTGCGGCCGTCCGGCGCCGGGTACGGACGGCACAATGGCCGCGCGGCCGGGACGCCGGTCGCCAGGGGTGAACGCGCGGACTGTGGGGGCCGAATGACGACAAGCTCGGTGCGGACGGGCGTGGCCCGGCTCGGCGAGGTGACGCCGACCCGGGAGGCGTTCCGCGAGCTCGCGCAGGGACACCGGGTGATCCCGGTGGCGCGGCGGCTGCTGGCCGACGACGAGACGCCGGTGGGGCTCTACCGCAAGCTCGCCGCCGACCGGCCCGGCACGTTCCTGCTGGAGTCGGCGGAGAACGGCCGGTCCTGGTCGCGCTGGTCGTTCGTCGGGGCGCACTGCGCGGCCACGCTGACCGAGGTGGACGGCGAGGCCACCTGGCTGGGTAACCCGCCGCAGGGGCTGTCCAGCGGGGGCGACCCGTTGACGGTGCTGCGCGAGGCGGTGGAGGAGCTGCGCACCGAGCCGCTGGCCGGGCTGCCGCCACTCACCGGCGGGATGGTCGGCTATCTGGGCTATGACGTGGTGCGCCGGTTGGAGCGGCTCCCCGAGTACGCCGAGGACGACCTGCAGCTGCCGGAGCTGGTCATGCTGATGGCCACCGACCTGGCCGCGCTGGACCACCACGAGGGCACGGTCACGCTCCTGGCCAACGCGGTGAACTGGGACAACAGCCCGGACCGGGTGGACGCGGCCTACGACGACGCGGTCGCCCGGCTGGACCGGATGACCGAGGCGCTGGCCGTGTCCGCGCCGTCCACGGTGGCGGTGTACCAGCCGACGCAGCCCCGGTTCACCCGGCGGCGCACGCTGGAGGAGCACTGCGCGGCGGTGGTCGCGGCCAAGGAGGAGATCCTGGCCGGCGAGGCGTTCCAGGTGGTGGTGTCCCAGCGGTTCGAGACGGAGATCTCGGTCGACTCGCTGGAGGTGTACCGGGTCCTGCGGGCCACCAACCCGAGCCCGTACATGTACCTCCTGCGCCTGGAGGACGCCGCCGGGCAGCGCTTCGACATCGTCGGGTCCAGCCCGGAGGCGCTGGTCACGGTGCGGGACGGGCAGGCCACCACGCACCCGATCGCCGGCACCCGGTGG
>DASXJJ010000066.1:0-29583 GCA_036497465.1 Pseudonocardia sp.
CGAGACCGTGGTCTTGCCGACCCCGCCCTTGAGCGAGGACACCGCGATCTGGTGCGCCCCGGGCAGGTTGCGCCGGATCCGGCCCAGCAGCACATTGCGCGCCGCCTCGGCCTCGCTCACCCCCGGATTGATCTTCCCGCCGGACACCGCGTAGACCGCGCCGCGCCACCCGTGGGTCGGCCGCGCAGCCCTCGGCCGGACGATCAGGTCGTCGGTCAGGTCCGCCGCGGTGCCCTGCTGGAACGCTCCGCGCTCCGGGGCGTGGGGGGTGGACTCGTAGTGGTTGTCGTAGTGGTTGTCGTAGTGGTTGTCGCGGTGGTTGTCGCGGTGGCCGGGACCCGGCTGGGACTGCGGCCCTGCGGTGGGACGGGTCATTCGTGGATCCCCGTTCGTACCGTTGGTCGGGTGGGCGGTCATCGTGGGCGCACCGCGCCGGTCGGGCTCGTCAGTGCCCGCGAAGCGGTGCTGGTGCTTGGGCCACCAGCTGTGCGGGTCGAACGCGCCCTGGCCCAGGGTGCCGTCCGGGTAGCGCGGCCGCGCCGCCGCCCATCCGTCCGGCCCGGTCAGCGGCGGCCCCATGCGGTAGGCCGGGACATCCGGCTCCGGATGCTCGGTCCGCGTCGACTCGGGCTCCCTGCTGGTCATCCTCGCCTCCACAGCGATCGCGCACGTGTGTCCCCCTCCGCGATCGCCGGTGACCGGTGCGTTCGTTACGCGAGTGACTGTCGGTGATCACTATAGGCGACATCGGCGGCCGGACAACCCGGAACGACCACGCGCGGTGACCCCGTTTCCCCCGTCAGTCCAGGAGATCCGCGCCGAGGCGGTCCCTCGAGGGCACCATCCCGGCCCGGCCCCGCTGCCCGCCGTGCGCCCGGCCCCGCTGCACCGTCTGCAGAGTCCGGGTCAGCGTCTCCTCGAAGCCGGCCAGCGACGACTCCACGTACTCGTCGCACTCGGCGCACAGCCGCGCGGCCTCCTGGTCGCCCGCGTCGATGATCCGGCCCGACTCGATGTGCGCGGCCTGCACCACCTCGGTCTGCGCGACCAGCCTGGCCTGCTCGACCTGACCGTCGGTCACCGCGCGCTCGTAGCTGTCCCGGCCCGCCTCGGTGAGCCGCTCGGCCTCCGCGCGGCCGCGTTCCACCAGGTCCTGCTGCGTCGCGCGGGCGTCGGCCACGGTGCGTTCGGCCTCGTGGCGGGCACGGCCCACCAGCTGCTCGGCCTGCGCGCGAGCGTCCGCCACCAGCTGCTCGGCCTCGGCGCGTGCCTCTTCCAGCAGCTCGGTGGACTCCTGGTCGGCCCGCGCGGTGACCTCGTCGGCCCGCCGCTCGGCGGTGGACATCAGCTCCTCGCGGTGGTCCAGCACGTCCTGGGCGTCGTCCAGCTCACCCGGCAGCGACTCGCGCAGGTCGTCCAGCAGATCGAGCATGTCGCCGCGGGGCACCACGCAGTTGGCGGTCATCGGCAGGCCACGGGCCTCTTCCACCACGGTGACCAGCGCGTCGAGAGATTCGAAGACCCGGTACACGCCGACAGTGTGCCCGCCGCCGCGGCCGATGCGGCGTATTGACCATCCGCCGCGTGTCCCACCGGAGGTGGGCGTGGGGTCAGGTCGGGGTCAGCTCCGGGCCTGCTCCGCCAGCCGCTCGGAGAGCCGGCGGAACACCGGCGCCGGCAGCAGGTGGGACACGTCACCGCCCCACCGGGCGACCTCCTTGACCAGCGAGCTGGCCACGAAGCTGTACTCCGGGCTGGTCGACATGAACAGCGTGTCCACCCCGGACAGCCGCTGGTTCATCTGCGCCATCTGCAGCTCGTAGTCGAAGTCGGTGACCGCGCGCAGGCCCTTGACGATCGCGTGCACGCCGTTGGCCTGGCAGAAGTCGACCAGCAGGCCCTGGAACGAGGAGACCTTGACGTTCGGCAGGTGCTCGGTGACCTCGCGGAGCATGTCCATCCGCTCGTCGACCGAGAACAGCCCCTGTTTCTTCTGGTTCACCAGGACCGAGACCACGAGCTCGTCGAACAGCCCCGCTGTGCGCTCGATGATGTCCAGGTGACCGTTGGTCACCGGGTCGAAGGAGCCGGGACACACCGCACGCCTCACCACGAGGCGGAACCGTAACAAAGCCCGATGCGCAGCACGGTGTCGCCGTAGCGACGATCACGTTCTGCGCGCAGCGGCGCGGGCCAGTCGACCGGCGCGGAGCGGGCCGGGCGCTCCAGCACCACCGTGGCGTCCTCGGCCAGCCAGCCGTGCGCGGCGGCCGCGCGCAGCCAGCCGACCAGCTCGTCGTTGTCCACCGAGTACGGCGGGTCGGCCAGCACCAGGTCGAACCGGGCGGGGGCGGGCCCGGCGAGCACCGCGGCGACCGCGCCGGTGCGCACCTCGGCGACACCGCCCAGCCCGAGCGTGCCGATGTTGCGCCGCAGCACCCCGGCCGCGCGCCGGTCGGACTCGACGAACAGCGCCCGCGCCGCACCCCGGGACAGCGCCTCCAGGCCCAGCGCGCCCGAGCCGGCGTAGAGATCCAGCACCGCGAGCCCGTCCAGGCCGGGGTCGGCCTGCAGCGAGCTGAACAGCGCCTCCCGCACCCGCTCGGACGTCGGCCGGGTGCCCTCGGCGGGCACCGCGATCCGCCGCCCGCCGACCGTCCCGGCGATGATCCTGGTCATTCGAGCTCGATCAGCAGGTCGCCGCCCTCCACCTGCTGCACCGCTCCGATGGCCAGCCGGCCCACCGTCCCGTCCCGGGGCACGGTGATGCCGGCCTCCATCTTCATCGCCTCGATGCTGGCCACCGTCTGGCCGGCGGACACCGAGTCGCCCTCGGCCACCGCCAGCGTGACCACCCCGGCGAACGGCGCGGCCACGTGCCTGCTGTCGGACTTGTCCGCCTTCTCGGCCGCCTTGACGTCGGTGGTCACCGAGGTGTCCCGTACCTGCACCGGCCGCAGCTGGCCGTTCAGGGTGGACAGCACGGTGCGCAGCCCCCGCTCGTCCGGCTCGGAGATCGCCTCCAGCCCGATCAGCAGGGTCACCCCGGTCTCCAGCTCGACCTCGTGCTCCAGATCGGGCTCCAGGCCGTAGAAGAAGTCCTTGCTGGACAGCACCGAGGTGTCGCCGAACGCCTCCCGGTGGGCGTGGAACTCGGTGGTCGGGCCGGCGAACAGCAGCCGGTTGAGCGTGTTGCGGGGCTCGTCGCGCAGGCCCCGGCGGTCGGCGATGGACAGCTCCGTGATGCCCTTGGCCGGTGAGCGGCCGGCCAGCGCACGGGCCCGGAACGGCTCCGGCCAGCCGGCGGGCGGGTCGCCCAGCTCGCCGCGCAGGAACCCGATCACCGAGTCGGGCACGTCGAACCGGCCCGGGTCGGCCTCGAACTCCTTCGGGTCGACGTCCGCACCGACCAGGTGCAGTGCGAGGTCGCCGACCACCTTCGACGACGGGGTGACCTTGACCAGCCGGCCCAGCATCCGGTCGGCGGCCGCGTAGTAGTCCTCGATCTTCTCGAACCGCTCCCCCAGGCCCAGCGCGATCGCCTGTTGGCGCAGGTTCGACAGCTGCCCGCCGGGGATCTCGTGGTGGTAGACACGCCCGGTCGGGGCGGTCAGCCCGGACTCGAACGGCGCGTAGACCTTGCGCACCGCCTCCCAGTACGGCTCCAGGTCGCACACCGCCTGGAGGTCCAGCCCGGTGGCCCGCTCGGTGTGGTCGGTGCCGGCCACCAGCGCGGACAGCGACGGCTGCGACGTGGTGCCCGCCATCGAGGCGATCGCGGCGTCCACGGCGTCCACCCCGGCGTCGACCGCCGCCAGCAGGGTGGCCAGCTGGCCACCGGCGGTGTCGTGGGTGTGCAGGTGCACCGGCAGCTCGAACCGCTCCCGCAGCGCGGACACCAGCGTGCGCGCGGCCGGCGGGCGCAGCAGCCCGGCCATGTCCTTGATCGCCAGCACGTGCGCGCCGGCCTCCACGATCTGCTCGGCCAGCCGCAGGTAGTAGTCCAGCGTGTACAGGTCCTCCGCCGGGTCGGACAGGTCGGCGGTGTAGCACAGCGCGACCTCGGCGACCGCCGTCCCGGTGGCCCGGACCGCGTCGATGGCCGGCCGCATCTGGGACACGTCGTTGAGCGCGTCGAAGATCCGGAAGATGTCCATCCCGGTGCGCGCGGCCTCGGCCACGAACGCGTCGGTGACCTCCACCGGGTACGGCGTGTAGCCGACGGTGTTGCGCCCGCGCAGCAGCATCTGGGTGCAGATGTTGGGGGCCACCTCGCTCAGCTCGGCCAGCCGCTGCCACGGGTCCTCGTGCAGGAACCGCAGCGCCACGTCGTAGGTCGCCCCGCCCCAGCACTCCAGCGACAGCAGCTCCGGCGCCATCCGGGCCACGTAGGGCGCCACGGCCAGCAGGTCGCGGGTGCGCACCCGGGTGGCCAGCAGCGACTGGTGCGCGTCCCGGAACGTGGTGTCGGTGACCGCCACCCGAGTCTGCTCGCGCAGCCGGGCGGCGAACCGCTCCGGGCCGAGCTCGCGCAGCAACTGCCGGGACCCGTCCGGGGCGCGGCCCGACACGTCGAACCGGGGCAGCTTGTCGACCGGCTCGGCGACCGACGGGCGGTCACCGTGCGGCTTGTTCACCGTCACGTCGGCCAGGTAGGTCAGGATGCGGGTGCCCCGGTCGGCCGACTGCCGCGCGGTCAGCAGCCGCGGGCGGTCCTCGATGAACGAGGTGGTGATCCGGCCGGCCTGGAAGTCGGGGTCGGCCAGCAGCGCCTGCAGGAACGGGATGTTGGTCGCCACGCCCCGGATGCGGAACTCGTCGACCGCCCGGCGCGCCCGCCGCACGGCCATCGGGAAGTCCCGGCCCCGGCAGGTCAGCTTGGCCAGCATCGAGTCGAAGTGCGCGCTGACCTCGGCGCCGGTGTGCACGGTGCCGCCGTCCAGCCGCACCCCGGACCCGCCGGGCGAGCGGTAGGTGCTGATCGAGCCGGTGTCCGGGCGGAAGCCGTTCGCCGGGTCCTCGGTGGTGATCCGGCACTGCAGCGCGGCGCCGCGCAGCGACACCGAGTCCTGGCTCAGGTCCAGGTCGGCCAGCGTCTCGCCGGCCGCGATGCGCAGCTGGGCGACGACCAGGTCGACGTCGGTGACCTCCTCGGTGACCGTGTGCTCCACCTGGATGCGCGGGTTCATCTCGATGAAGACGTGCCTGCCCGAGGAGTCCAGCAGGAACTCCACCGTCCCGGCGTTGCGGTAGCCGATGGAGCGGGCGAACGCCACCGCGTCGGCGCAGATCCGGTCCCGGATCTCCCGGTCCAGGTTCGGCGCCGGGGCGATCTCCACCACCTTCTGGTGCCGCCGCTGCAGCGAGCAGTCCCGCTCGAACAGGTGGATCGTCTCGCCGGTCGGGTCGGCCAGCACCTGGACCTCGATGTGCCGGGGGTCGACCACGGCCTGCTCGAGGATCATCCGGGCGTCGCCGAAGGCCGACTCCGCCTCGCGCATCGCGGCCTCCGCCGCGTCCCGCAGCTCGCCCTGCGACTCCACCCGCCGCATGCCCCGGCCACCGCCGCCGGCGACCGCCTTGACGAACACCGGGAAGCCGAGGTCCCCGGCCGCGGCCAGCAGCTCCTCGACGTCGGTGGTCGGCTCGGTCGAGGACAGCACCGGGATGCCGGCCTCCCGCGCGGCCGCGATGGCGCGCGCCTTGTTCCCGGTCAGGTGCAGCACCTCGGCCGGCGGGCCGACGAAGGTGATCCCGGCGTCCGCGCACGCCTCGGCCAGCTCCGGGTTCTCCGACAGGAAGCCGTATCCCGGGTACACCGCGTCCGCGCCGGCCCGCAGCGCCGCCTTGACGATCTCCGGCACCGACAGGTACGCCCGCACCGGGTGCCCCGGCTCGCCGATCTGGTAGGACTCGTCCGCCTTCAGCCGGTGCAGCGAGTTGCGGTCCTCGTGCGGGAACACCGCCACCGTGCCGATCCCGAGCTCGTAGGCGGCGCGGAACGCCCGGATGGCGATCTCACCCCGGTTCGCCACGAGCACCTTGCGAAACATGTCTCCTCCAGCGGATCGGACGAGGCTACGGTGGGGGTAGCTCACCACACCGCCTGCCGGCCCGCACGGGAGTCTGACGCCGATGCCTGGACGACGACCGAAGCCATCCCGCCGAGGCCCCGCGCGGCGCCGCTCGGGACACGGCGGACTGCTGGTGCTCGTGGTGGCCGTGCTCGCGGTGCTGCTGCTGGGCGACGTCTCCGCCGAGACCCTGGCCGCCGTGCTGCTCGGCTCGGCCGCCGCCGTCGTGCTGGCCGCGTTCGCGGTCCCGGCGCTGGCGATCAGCGGGGTGCTGTTCATCGTGCTGCACCGGGTGCGCAGGTCGCGCCGGGTGCCCGACGGGTACGGGCCGCCGGTCGCCCGCATCCCGGTGCCGCGCCCGCCGGCCGACCCGGTGGCCCGGTGGCGGTCCGCGCGGCGGCGTTTCGACGTGCTGCGCGGCGAGTACGCCAGCTACGAGTGCGACCCGCTGGCGGTGCTGCGGCTGCCCGCGCTGGCCGACGTCACGGTGCCGGCCACCGGGCGGTTCGTCGACGCGTTCGCCAACGCCCAGGCGCTGGACACCGAGGCCCCGCCGCCGCCGGAGCACGGCGAGGCGTTCGTGCGGGCGGTGGACTACGCCTGGCGGTGCTGGCGGGCCGCGCAGGACGCCGCCGACCGGATCCGGCTCAGCGGGCTCACCGCCGAGGAGCGGTCCTCGGTCCAGCGGACGATCACCCTGCTGCTGATGGCCAGGGACAGCGGCCACGAGGCCGAGCGACTGGCCGCCTACACGCGCGCGCGCACCGAGCTGGCGAAGCTGGAGCAGGCCGGTCGCCTGCGGGTGCCCCGGCCGGCGATGGCGAAGCTCGACGAGGCGGCCCGCCTCCGGCTGCCCCCGGTCGCCGAGGCCGGCTGACCCGCCTCCCGCGTCGACGGGGGAACCGGCCGGCCGGCTGTCGTCCGTCCGGCGGTGCCGTTCGGTGTCCCCGATTTATTAATAATTTATGGCCAGTCCGGACGCACAGCGGCGAGGGACCCCATGAGCACAGCCAGCGTGACCACCACCGGCACCCCGACCGGGACCATGACCGGGGTGTTCCTGCCCGGCGACTCCACCGCGGTGCTGCGCGAGGTGCCGGTGCCCACGCCCGGTCCCGGCCAGGTGCTGGTCGAGGTCGGCGCCAGCGGGATCTGCGGCAGCGACATCGGCTTCATCTACCGCAAGCACATCGGCCACTCCGGCGGCGCCTACCGGGGCGTGGTCGCCGGCCACGAGCCGGCCGGGCGGATCGTGGCCGCCGGGCCGGGCTGCCGCCGCTTCGGCGCCGACGACCGGGTGATCGTCTACCACATCGCCGGGTGCGGGCTGTGCGACAACTGCCGGCGCGGTTACCACATCAGCTGCACCGAGCCGGCCCGCGCGGCCTACGGCTGGCAGCGCGACGGCGGCCACGCCCGCTACCTGCTCGCCGAGGAAGCCAGCTGCGTCGCGCTGCCCGACGAGCTGTCCAGCGTGGACGGCGCCCTGATCGCGTGCGGCTTCGGCACCGCGTACGAGGGCCTCCGCCGGATCGGGGTCAACAGCGAGGGCGACCTGCTGGTGGTCGGGCTCGGGCCGGTCGGGCTGGCCGCCGGGATGGTCGGCCGGGGCATGGGCGCGCGGCGAGTGCTCGGCGTGGAGCCGTCCGCCGCCCGGCGCGCCTGGGCCGACTCGCTGGGGGTGTTCGACGCGACGGTGCCCGCGGACGGCCGGCCCGCCGAGGTCGCCGCCGCCGTGGCCGACACGCTGCGCGCCCCCGGCGCGGCCACCACGATCGACTGCTCCGGGTCGACGGCGGGGCGGTCCACCGCGATCATCGCCGCCGCCGAGTGGGGCCGCGTGTCGCTGGTCGGCGAGGGCGGCACCCTGGAGACCGAGGTGTCCGACACGCTGCTGCACAAGCAGCTCACCCTGTACGCCTCCTGGGTCACCTCGCTGAGCACCATGGGCGAGCTGGCCCGCGCGCTGGTGCGCTGGCGTCTGCGGCCGGAGGCGGTGGTGAGCGACCGGTTCCCGCTCGACGAGGCGGACGCCGCGTACGCGCTGGCCGCCGGGGCAAGCCGGGGCAAGGTCTGCCTGGTGCCGGCATGACGCGACGCCCGGGGCCCGGCCACCGCCCGGTCCGGCCGGCATGACCGCGCACCCGGTACCGGAGCCGGGCCGGCACCCCGGGCCGCACCCCGCCGGGGGGCTGCACGGACGCGTCGCGGTGGTGACCGGCGCGGCCGGCGGGATCGGGGCGGCCACCGCGCGCCGGCTGGCCGCCGAGGGTGCCTCGGTGGCGCTGCTGGACATCGTCGACACCGCGCCGGAGGCCACCTCGATCGCGCGGGACACCGGCCGGCCGGCGCTCGCCCTGCGTGGCGACGTGGCCGACGAGGCAGCCTGGACCGCTGCCGTGGCCCGCTGCCGGTCCGCGCTGGGGGCGGTGGACGTGCTGGTGAGCAACGCCTACACGGTCGAGGTCGCCCCGGCCCACCGGACCGGCCCCGCATCCTGGGACCGCCAGCTCGCGGTGAACCTCACCGGCGCCTTCCTGGGCGTGCGCGCCTGCCTCGACGACCTGGTCCGGCACGACCGGGGGTCGGTGGTGCTCGTCTCCTCGGTGCACGCGCTGATCGGGCTGCCCGGGCGGGCCGCCTACGCCGCCAGCAAGGCCGGCCTCACCGGGCTGGCCCGGCAACTGGCCACCGAGTACGGCGGTACCGGGCTGCGGGTGAACTCGGTGCTGCCCGGCCCCGTGCTGACCGGCGCCTGGGCCGACGTCCCCGCCGGTGCGCGGGCCGGCGCCGCCGGGCAGACCGTGCTGCGCCGCCTCGGCCGGGCCGAGGAGGTCGCCGCCGCGATCGCCTTCCTGGCCGGCGACGACGCCTCGTTCGTGACCGGCGCCGCCCTGGTGGTGGACGGCGGCTGGAGCACCGTCAAGACCAGCGCATGAGCGGCTACAGCGGGTACGAGGGGCGCGGGGTGCACGGCCAGACCGTGGCGACGCTGGGGGCGCGGATCGTGTCCGGTGCGGTGCCGCCGGGCGCGGTGCTCGACCTGGCGGAGCTGGGCCGCGAGCTGGACCTGAGCATGACCGCGCTGCGCGAGGCGCTCAAGGTGCTCGCGGCGAAGGGCCTGGTGGCGGCGCGGCAGCGGCGGGGCACCTACGTCCGGGACCGGGCCGACTGGAACCTGCTGGACGGCGACGTGCTGCGCTGGCGCGGCGAGGCGGGTGAGACCGCGACGGTGCTGCGCGAGCTGGCCGAGGTGCGCGCCTCGGTGGAACCCGCCGCCGCCGCGCTGGCCGCCACCCGCCGCGAGGACGCCGACCTCGCCGAGCTGGACGCCGCGCTGGCCGACATGGCCGGTGCCGCCGACGCCGCCGCCCGGGTCGCCGCCGACCTACGCTGGCACCGGGCGCTGCTGCGCGCCACCCACAACGAGCTGTTCGCCCGGATGGACGTGTTCCTCGCGCCGGGGCTGCGGCTGCGCGACGCCCTGGTGCACGCCGGGGAGGCCGACGACCCGGTGCCCGGGCACGCCGCGGTGGTGGCGGCGGTCCGGGCCGGCGACGGCGGGGCGGCGGCGGCCGCGACCCGCCGCCTGCTGGAGGCCTCCGCGCGGGACGCCGAGGCCGCGCTGCGCACCGGCGGGGTGCGAGCGTGAAGATCACCCGGATCGAGACGTTCCTGGTGCCGCCGCGCTGGCTGTTCTGCCGGGTGGAGACCGACGACGGCCCGGTGGGCTGGGGCGAGCCGGTGGTGGAGGGCCGCGCGGAGACCGTCCGGGCCGCCGTCGACGAGCTGGCCGACCTGCTGGTGGGCCGCGACCCGCGCCGGGTGGAGGACTGCTGGCAGCTGATGACCAAGGCGGCCTTCTACCGGGGCGGCCCGGTGCTGTCCAGCGCGGTCGCCGGGCTGGACCAGGCGTTGTGGGACATCCTGGGCCGCTCGCTGGGCGTGCCGGTGCACCAGCTGCTCGGCGGCGCGGTGCGCGATCGGGTGCGGGTGTACGGCTGGATCGGCGGCGACGAGCCCGCCGAGGTGGCCGAGGCCGCCGCCGCCCGGGTGGCCGCCGGGCTGACCGCGGTGAAGATGAACGCCGCCGGCCGGGTGTCCCGGATGCCGACATCGACCGAGACGGCCGGGGTGGTGGACCGGCTGGCCGCCGTCCGGGAGGTGCTCGGGCCGGACCGGGACGTGGCGGTCGACTTCCACGGCCGGTTCACCTCGGCGGCCGCCCGCCGGGTGCTGCCGCTGCTGGGGCCGCTGCACCCGCTGTTCGCGGAGGAACCCGTGCTCCCCGAGTACGGCCACCGGCTGGCCGACCTGGTGGCCGCCTCGACGGTCCCGGTGGCCTGCGGGGAGCGGCTGTTCTCCCGCTCCGAGTTCCTTCCGGTGCTGCGCGCCGGGGTCGCGGTGGTGCAGCCGGACCTCTCGCACGCCGGCGGGATCTCCGAGGTGCGCCGGATCGCCGCGCTGGCCGAGACGTTCGACGCGCTGCTCGCCCCGCACTGCCCGCTGGGGCCGCTCGCGCTCGCGGCGAGCCTGCAGGTCGCGTTCGCTACCCCGAACTTCCTGATCCAGGAGCAGAGCATCGGCATCCACTACAACCGGGACGCCGAACTGCTGGACTATGTGCTGGACCGCGCGCCGTTCGCGTTCCCGGACGGCTACCTGCGGCTCCGGGACGCGCCGGGGCTGGGCGTGGACATCGACGAGGCGGCGGTGCGCCGGGCGGATGCGGCCGGGCACCGCTGGCGGCCACCGGTGTGGCGGCACGAGGACGGCTCGTTCGCCGAGTGGTGAGCGCGGCAGGGTGGCGGGCGCGCCGGGCAGGCGGGCGCGGCCGACGGTGATCGGGCGTGACGACGAGGAGGCAGCCGTGCCGGACCGGGAGACGGGATCAGGGGCGGAGACGGCCCGGAACGCGGGGGCGGCCGGCTGGACGGCTGGCTGGACGGCCGACTGGACGGCCGACTGGACGGCGCTGCCCGGGGAGCGGTTCGCGCTGGGTGAGGGGCTGCGCAGGGTCGGCGGTCGCACGGTGATGGTCGACATCCTGAGCGGGCGGCTGCTGGAGCTGCCGGCCGACCTGGCCTCCCCGCCGACCGTGCTGCTCGGGCTGGACGGGCCGCTGGGCGCGGTGGCCCCGCTGGCCGGCGGCGGCTGGCTGGCGGCCACCGGGACCGGGATCGCCGTGCTGCGCCCGGGCCAGGACCCGGAGTGGCTGGCCCGGCCGGACGACGGCCGCTCGCCCGCGATGCGGATGAACGACGGCTGCGCCGACCCGCACGGCCGGTTCTGGGCCGGGTCGATGGCCTGGGACGCCGTGGACGGGGCGGGCACGCTGTACCGGGTCGACCCGGACGGGACGGTCAGCCGGGTGCTCGACGGCCTCACGATCCCCAACGGGCCGGCGTTCACCGCCGACGGGGCGACCATGTACCTCGCGGACAGCGCGCGCGGCGTGATCTACCGCTACCCCGTCGACCCGGCGACCGGCGCGCTGGGCGAGCGCGCCGAGTTCGCCCGGGTGGGCTCCGGCAGCCCGGACGGCATGACCGTCGACGGCGAGGGCCACCTGTGGTCGGCGGTGTGGGGCGGGGCCGAGGTGCGCCGGTACGCCCCGGACGGCCGGTTGGACCGCGTGCTGCCGGTGCCCGCCGCGCAGCCGACCAGCGTGTGCCTGGCCGGCGACCGGCTGGTCGTCACCTCGGCGAGCACCGGGCTCGCCGCGCCCGGACCGCTGGACGGTGCCGTGCTGCACACGTCCGCCCCGGTCACCGGGGTGCCGGCCGCGACCGCCGTGCTGCGCTGAACCGGGAGCCGCACCGGGAGCCGGGTTCCGGAGCAGCACCGGGTCCGCACCGGGAGCGGGGTTCCGGAGCAGCACCGGGTCCGCACCGGGAGCCGGGCTCCGCAGCCGGGCGGGACGGGACCCGGCCGCCGGTCACGGCGGCGGGCCGGTGCTGTCCCGCAGCACCAGCCGGGCCGGGATCCACACCCGGCTGTCCTCGGGCTCCCGGTCGCCCGACTCCCCGGTGTCCCGGTCGTCCCCGTCGTCCTGCCCGTCCCCGCCGTCCGGGTCGGCGCCCGGCCGGGGACAGGCCAGTACCAGCTCCATCGCGCGGCGCCCCATCTCCTCCAGGTCCAGTGCGACGGTGGACAGCGCCGGGGTGAGGTGCCGGGCGATCGGGATGTCGTCGAACCCGATGAGCGACAGCCGGCCGGGCACCGCCACCCCCCGCTCGCGCAGCGCCAGCAGCGCGCCGATCGCCATCACGTCGCTGGCGCAGAACAGCGCGGTGGCCGGCAGCCCGGCGGTGACCAGGTCGTGCGCGGCGACGTAACCGCCCTCCTCGCTGAACTCGCGCTCGACGACGGTGACGTCGGCGCTGGGCACCCCGGCGGCGGCGAGCGCCTCGACGAACCCGCCCACCCGGTGCTCGACGGTGTTCAGCCGGGGCGGGCCGCCGGCCACCGCGATCCGCCGGTGGCCCAGCCGGACCAGCGCGCGGGCCACCTCGGCGGCACCGCCCCGGTTGTCCGGCAGCACGGCGGCACCGGGCAGGTCGTGGTGGCTGATGAAGGCGTAGCGGCCGCCGGAGCCCTGGTAGCCGGCCAGCTCGGCGCCCATCTCGCGCAGGTAGCCGGGGTCGGTGAACCCGCTGCCGACCAGCAGGATCGCCCGGGTGCGCTGGCCGCGCAGCAGGGACACGTACTCGATCTCCCGCTCGGGAGAGCGGAACGTGCTGCCCAGCACGACCAGCACGCCGTGCTCGGCGGCCACCTGCATGGCGCCCCGGGTGATCGACGCGAAGTAGGGGTCGCTCACGTCGTGCATGACCAGCCCGACTGTCGCGGTGGCTCCCCCGGCGAGGGCCTGGGCGTGCGCGTTCGGCACGTAGCTCAGCCGGCGGGCGGCGGCCAGCACCCGGTCCCGCAGCTCCGGCCGCACGACCCGCGCTCCCCCGTTGAGCACCCGCGACGCCGTGGCCAGGGAAACCCGCGCGGCGCTCGCCACCTGGGCCAGTGTCACGTACCCGCCGTCCATCGCCACCCCCCTTGACCGTCGTGGAACGGAAGCCTAGCGTCTCGGAAAGCGTTTTCCAGGAAAGCGCTTTCCAAGATCGGGCGCGGCGGCCGCACGGCCGGCGGGAGGGGCGGGCGGACCCGTGGAGCGACGCGAGATCGGTATCGCGATGAACGGCGTGACCGGGCGGATGGGCTACAACCAGCACCTGGTCCGCTCGGTGCTGGCGATCCGCGAGCAGGGCGGCCTCACCGTCGGCGACACGGTGATCTGGCCGGAGCCGGTGCTGGTCGGGCGCAACGAGGACAAGCTGCGCGCGATCGCCGGGCGGCACGGGCTCACCCGGTGGACCACCAGCCTGGACCAGGCGCTGGCCGAGCCGGGCGTGGAGATCTACTTCGACGCGCAGACCACCCAGCTGCACGACAAGTGCATCACCGCGGCGATCGAGGCCGGCAAGCACGTCTACGCGGAGAAGCCGCTGGCCGAGCACCTCGACGTGGCGCTGGAGCTGGCCCGGGCGGCGCGGCGGGCCGGGGTGCGTACCGGCGTGGTGGCCGACAAGCTGTACCTGCCCGGGCTGCGGAAGCTGCGCAGGCTGATCGACGGCGGGTTCTTCGGCCGGGTGCTCTCGGTGCGCGGCGAGTTCGGCTACTGGGTCTTCGAGGGCGACTGGCAGTCCGCGCAGCGGCCGTCCTGGAACTACCGCGCGGAAGACGGCGGCGGGGTCACGCTGGACATGTTCTGCCACTGGGAGTACGTGCTGCACCACCTGTTCGGCCGGGTGCGCGGGGTGCGGGCGCTGGCCACCACGCACATCCCGGAGCGGATGGACGAGTCCGGCGCGCGGTACACCGCCACCGCCGACGACGCCGCCTACGGCCTGTTCGAGCTGGACGGCCCCGGCGGCCCGGTCGTCGCGCAGATCAACTCGTCCTGGGCCGTGCGGGTGTTCCGCGACGAGCTGGTGGAGTTCCAGGTCGACGGCACCGAGGGCAGCGCGGTCGCCGGGCTGCGCCGCTGCCGGGTGCAGCACCGCTCGGTGACCCCCAAGCCGGTGTGGAACCCGGACGTGCCCGACCCGCACGACTTCCGCGCGCAGTGGGCGGAGGTGCCGGACAACGACACGTTCGACAACGGCTTCAAGGCGCAGTGGGAGATGTTCCTGCGGCACGTGGTGCTGGGCGAGCCGTGGGAGTTCGACTTCCTGGCCGCCGCCCGGGGCGTGCAGGTGGCCGAGCTGGGGTTGCGCTCCAGCGCCGAGGCCCGCCGGCTCGAGGTGCCGGAGCTGACGCTGTGACCACCACCCGCGCGGCCCTGCCGCTCCCCCGCGCCGGCGGCCGGGTCGAGCCGTACGCGCTGGTCGGCAGCCCGCTGGCCGACCCGGGGCACCGCGTGCCGGCCCGCTCCCGCCGTGCCTACGCGGCCGCGCACGTGGTCGCCGACCCGCTCGCCGACAACACCCCCGGCCGTCCCGCCGCGCTGGACTGGGACGCCACTCTGGCCTTCCGGCACCACCTGTGGCGGCACGGGCTGGGCGTGGCCGATGCGATGGACACCGCGCAGCGCGGGATGGGGCTCGACTGGCCGGCCACCGCCGAGCTGATCCGGCGCAGCGCGGCCGAGGCGCGGTCCGTGGGCGGCGCGCTGGTCTGCGGGGCCGGCACCGACCAGCTCGCCCCCGGCCCGCACGACCTGGCCGAGGTGCGCGCGGCCTACGAGGAGCAGCTCGCGCTGGTGGCCGGGGCCGGCGCCACCCCGGTGATCATGGCCAGCCGGGCGCTGGCCGCCGCCGCGCAGTGCCCGGAGGACTACGCCGAGGTGTACGGCGCGCTGCTCGGGCAGGTGACCGGGCCGGTGCTGCTGCACTGGCTCGGCCCGATGTTCGACCCCGCGCTCACCGGCTACTGGGGCAGCACCGACCTGGATGCGGCGACCGAGTCGTTCCTGGCGGTGGTGGCCGAGCACGCCCCGAAGGTCGACGGGGTGAAGGTGTCGCTGCTGGACGCGGACCGGGAGGTCGCGCTGCGCCGAAGGCTGCCGGCCGGCGTGCGCTGCTACAGCGGCGACGACCTCCACTACCCGGAGCTGATCCTGGGCGACGGGTCCGACCGGGCCGACGGGGCCGGGCACAGCGACGCGCTGCTCGGGGTGTTCGACCCGATCGCACCGGCCGCCTCGGCCGCGCTGGCCGCGCTGGACGCCGGCGACCGGGACGGCTACCGGCGGATCCTGGAGCCGACCGTGCCGCTGGCCAGGCACGTGTTCGCCGAGCCCACCTTCCACTACAAGACCGGCATCGTGTTCCTCGCCTGGCTGGCCGGGCACCAGTCGCACTTCAGCATGGTCGGCGGGATGCAGAGCGCGCGCTCGCTGCCGCACCTGGCCGAGCTGTTCGTGCTGGCCGACGTCTCCGGGTTGCTCCCCGATCCGGGGACGGCGACCGGCCGGATGCGGCTGGTGCTCGAGCTGGCGGGGGTCACCGGGTGAGCGGCGCGCCGGCCCGGCTCAGCGTGAACCGGGAGTCGCTGCGCCAGTGGACGCTGCCGGAGCTGGTCGACGGCTGCGCGGCGCGCGGGGTCGGCGGGGTCGGGCTGTGGCGCCACGACGTGGCGGCCCACGGCGCGCGGCGGGCCGCGGCGCTGGTCCGGGACGCCGGGCTGGCGGTCACCTCGCTGTGCCGGGGCGGCTTCTTCACCGCCGCCGACCCGGCCGGGCGCCGGGCCGGCCGGGACGACAACCGCCGCGCGGTCGAGGAGGCCGCCGCGCTGGGCACCGGGGTGCTGGTGCTGGTCAGCGGCGGGCTCCCGGACGGGAACCTCGACCTGGCCGGCGCGCGGGACCGGGTGGCCGACGCGGTCGCCGAGCTGGCCCCGTTCGCCGCCGACCGCGGCGTGCGGCTGGCGGTGGAGCCGCTGCACCCGATGTTCTGCTCGGACCGCTGCGTGGTCAGCACCCTGGACCAGGCGCTGGACCTGGCGCTGCGCGACCGGACCGGGACCGTCGGTGTGGTGGTCGACGCCTACCACGTGTGGTGGGACCCGAACCTGGCCGCCGCGATCGCCAGGGCCGGGGCGCACCGGCGGATCGCGGCCTTCCAGCTCGCCGACTGGGTGACCCCGTTGCCGGCGGGCGTGCTCACCGGGCGCGGGATGCCCGGCGACGGGTGCATCCCGCTGCGCGCGCTGAGCGAGGCGGTCGACGCGGCGGGCTACCGGGGGCCGGTCGAGGTGGAGATCTTCAACGACGAGCTGTGGAGCCGGCCCGGTGCCGAGGCACTGGACCTGATCGTCGAGCGGTACCGAACGCGGGTGAGTGCCCCCACGACGGAGGCGAGGCGCACATGAGCACCACCGGGGACGAGCGAGCGGTGCGGGCGACCACCGACGACACGGTGGCGCGGCTGGAACGGCTGCCGTTCGGCCGGGTGCACCTGCGGGTGGCGACCCTGCTGGGCGTCGGCACCTTCTTCTACGCGTTCGACTCGCTGGTCATCGCCACCGTGCTGACCGTCGTGATCACCAGCTTCCAGGTCGGCCTGGGCAGCGCCGGGGTGCTCATCAGCTCGGCCTACGTGGGCCAGTTCATCGGGGCGATCGCGCTGGGTGCGGTGGCGGAGCGGTACGGCCGCAGGCGGGCGTTCATCCTGTCGCTGGCCGCGTTCGGTCTGCTCAGCCTGGCCGCGTCGCTGGCCTGGAACCTCGAGTCGCTGCTGGTGCTGCGGCTGCTGCAGGGCATCGGGCTGGGCGCCGAGGTGCCGATCGCCGGCGCGCTGTTCAACGAGTTCGTCCGGGGCCGCAGCCGGGGCCGCGCGGTGATGCTCTACGAGAGCATCTTCAGCTGGGGCATCCTGCTCGCCCCGCTGATCGGCCTGCTGTTCTTCCAGCTGTTCGGCCCGGAGCTGGGCTGGCGGCTGCTGTTCGTGTTCGGCGCGCTGCCGGTGGTGGTCGCCGTCGTGGCCTGGTTCCGGCTGCCCGAGTCGCCGCGCTGGCTGGCCGAGCAGGGCCGGGGCGGCGAGGCGGCCGCGCTGCTGGACGAGATGGAGGCCGACGCCCGGCGCCGGGGCGTGCCGCTGCCCGAGCTCGTGGTCCGCGCGCGGGCTCGGGTGAAGCCGACCCGGCTCGGCGAGCTGTTCAGCCCCGACTACCGGCGGCGCACCGCGCTGGCCTGGGTCACCTGGTTCTGCGGCTACTTCATCCTGTACGGCTTCTCCACCTGGCTGCCCACGCTGTACGTGCGCCTCGGCGGGCTGCCCACCGGGTACGCGCTCGCGCTGACCGCCGTGGCCAGCGCGGTCTACCTGGTCGAGATCTACGTGTTCGCGCTGACCACCGACCGGGTCGGCCGCAAGCCGTGGTTCGTCGGCGGGTTCGCGGTGGCCCTGCTGGGCGGGGTGCTCGGCTGCGTGGCGATCCTGCTCGGGGTCACCGCCTGGCCGGTGCTGTTCGTGGCCGGGTTGCTGATGGGGCTGGGCATCAGCCCGATCACCGCGGGCCTCTACCTGTACACCCCGGAGCTCTACCCGACCCGGATGCGCGCGTGGGCGACCTCCACCGGCAGCAGCCTGAACCGGGTGGCCAGCGCGATCGGGCCGATCCTGGTCGGCGCGCTGCTCGGCGCCGGCCTCGGGCTGGGCAGCGTGTTCGCGCTGTTCGGGCTGGTCGCCCTGGTCGGCCTGGTGGTGATGGCCTGGCTCGGCATCGAGACCAAGCAGCGGGTGCTGGAGGAGCTGGCCCGGTGAGCGCGCCGGACGGCCCGGGGCTGGCCGAGCTGGACCGGGAGCTGTGGTGGCCGCCGCCCTCGGTCGTGGAGGACCTGGCCGCCGTACCCGGCGACCTGCTGCTGCTCGGCGCGGGCGGCAAGCTCGGGCTCAGCCTCGCCCGGATGGCCCGGCTCGCCTCGGACTCCGCCGCTGCCACCGACGCCCGCTCCGCCACCGACACCGCCTCGCCGAGGCGGGTGGTGGCCGTGTCCCGGTTCGCCGAGCCGGGGCGGCGGGACGAGTTCGCGGACGCGGGCGTCGAGACCGTGGCCGCCGACCTGTCCGACCCCGCCGCGCTGGCCGGCCTCCCCGACGCGCCGAACGTGATCTACCTGGTCGGCCGCAAGTTCGGCACCACCGGCACCGAGTGGACCACCTGGGCGGTGAACACCTACCTGGCCGCGCGGGTGGCCGAGCGGTTCGCCGGCGCCCGGATCGTCGCGTTCTCCACCGGCAACGTCTACCCGCTGACCCCGCTCGGCTCCGGCGGCGCCGACGAGCACACGCCACCGGCGCCGGTCGGCGAGTACGCGCAGTCCTGCCTGGGCCGGGAGCGGCTGCTGCAGCACGTCTCGATCGGCACCGGCACCCCGATGTCGATCCTGCGGCTGAACTACGCGATCGACCTGCGCTACGGGGTGCTGCACGACGTGGCGCGGGCGGTGTGGGCCGGCGAGCCGGTCGACGTGACCATGGGCGCGGTGAACGTGCTGTGGCAGGGCGACGTCAACACGGTCACCCTGCGCTCGCTGCGGCACTGCGCCTCGCCGCCGGATGTGCTGAACGTGACCGGGCCGGAGACGGTGTCGGTGCGCTGGCTGGCGGGCGAGTGCGGGCGCAGGCTGGGCCGCGAGCCCCTGCTCACCGGGCAGGAGGCGCCGACCGCGCTGCTGTCCAACGCCGCCCGGTGCGCCGACCGCTTCGGCCACCCGCGCGTCCCGCTGGCCCGGATGCTGGACTGGACGTGCCGCTGGGTGGCCGGCGGCGGCGCCAGCCACGGCAAGCCGACGCGGTTCGAGCAGCGGGCCGGGGCGTTCTGAGGTGCGGGCCGAGGCCGCGACCGCGCTGCGCGACGGGGTGGTGATCCCCGCCCACCCGCTGGCGCTGACCGCCGGGCGCCGGCTGGACGAGCGCCGGCAGCGCGCGCTGACCCGCCACTACCTGGCTGCCGGGGCGGGCGGGGTGGCCGTCGGCGTGCACACCACCCAGTTCGCCATCCACGACCCCTGCGTCGGGCTGTACCGGCCGGTGCTGGAACTGGCCGCCGGGGAGCTGGCGGGCAGCCCGGCGGTGCGGGTGGCCGGGGTGCTGGGGCCGACCGACCGGGCGGTGCGCGAGGCGGAGACGGCGGCCGCGCTGGGCTACGACCTGGCGCTGGTGTCCGCCGCCTCGTGGGGCGCGGCCGCCTCGGAGGAGGAGATCCTCACCGGGGTCGCCCGGGTCGGCGACGTGCTGCCGGTGTTCGGGTTCTACCTGCAGCCGGCGGTGGGCGGGCGCCCGCTGGGCTACCGGTTCTGGCGGCGGCTGGTCGAGCTGCCGGCGGTGCGCGCGGTCAAGGTGGCGCCGTTCGACCGTTACCGCACGCTGGACGTGCTGCGCGCGGTGGCCGACTCGGGCCGGGCCGGCGAGGTGGCGCTCTACACCGGCAACGACGACAGCATCGTGGCCGACCTGGTCACCCCGCACCCCGGCGGTGTGCGGATGGTGGGCGGGCTGCTCGGCCAGTTCGCGGTGTGGACGGCGGCCGCGGTGGTGTTGCACGCCCGGATCCGCCGGCTGGTGCTCGCCGGCGACCCGGTGCCGCCGGCCGTGCTGCGGGTGGGCGCGGAGCTCACCGAGGCGAACGCGGCGGTGTTCGACGCCGCGCACGGCTTCCGGGGCTTCATCCCGGGCATCCACCACGTGCTGCGCCGGGAGGGCCTGCTCGCCGGCGAGTGGTGCCTGGACCCGAGGGAGCGGCTGTCCCCGGGGCAGGAGGCGCAGATCGACCGGGTGTGGCGGGCCTACCCGGCGCTGCGCGACCCCGCGCGGCTGGCGGCGGAGCTCGGCTGACGGCCGGGGCTCACCTGAGGTGGTCGGCCAGCCGGCCGTCGTCGCCGAACAGCTCGACCTTCCACCGCTCCACCAGCGCGGTCGCGTCGGCGTCGTCGGGGTGGAAGCCGCGCCGGTTGTACGCCCGCACGTGCTCGAGCATCTCCCGGTCCAGGAACGGGTTGTGCCGCAGCGCGGCGAGGCTGCGCAGCAGCCGCAGCGGGTTGTACGCCGCCCGGTCGCCGGCCAGCGAGATCGTGGTCAGCCCGACGACGATCGGCACGAACAGCGTGTTGACCAGCCGCATCGTGTTGATCCGCAGGGTCTCCCCGCCGCCGGTCTCGCGGAACACGTCGAACGCGACGGTCTTGTGCTCGGACTCCTCCAGCGCGTGCCACAGCAGGATCGAGCGCACCTCGCTCTCGCCCAGCAGCCGCTGCGCCCCGGGGCTGGACAGCAGGCGCTCGGCGATGGTGGCGGTGTAGTGCTCCAGCGCGGCGGTGACCGCGAGCTGGAACCGGTCCGGGAACACCCGGTCGGGCCGGATCATCAGGTAGTGGGTGAACCGGTCGACCAGCCGCGTCGGGTAGCCCATCCACCGGAGCCGGTCGTTGAGCCCCCGGTGCTCCCGCCCGTGGGTGACCTCCTGACCGATGAAGCCGCGCACCTGGGAGCGCAGCTCCGGGTCGGTGACCAGGTCCGCGTGCTTGCGGACCGCGCGGACGAAGTAGTCCTCGCCCTCCGGGAACAGCGCGGACAGCACCGCCACGACGTGGCTCATCACCAGGTCGCCCTGGACGTAGTGCCGGTCCAGCGACCCGGGCGGGTAGGCGAACGCGATCCGGCGGGTGCGGACGGCCCGGGGGCGCACGGTTCCCGGATGCGCAGGTCCTGGATGCACGGCCGGGGTGGGCGGTGACGGCGGCTGCTGGGGCTCGGCGGTCATGTCGGCTCCTTCCGGCGGATCGACGGTGATCCTGCCGACACTCAAACGCATGTAACAAACAGAGTCAATATGTAACGCGGTCACTAGACTGGCCCGCATGTTGAACGGCGCCCCGGGCGGGACCGACGACCTCGGCGCCGCCGGCGGGCCGGGGCCCGACGACCTGCTGCGCCGCGCGCTGGCCACCGACCCGCCGGACGACCAGACCGCGAGCCGCATCCTCGGCGCGGCGTTCGACCAGGCCGAGGACTTCGGGCTGCGCCGGTTCACCATCGACGAGGTGGCCCGCCGGGTGGGCATCTCCCGGGTCACCATCTACCGGCACTTCCCGAAGAAGGACCAGCTCATCGACGCGCTGCTGATGCGCGAGATGCGCCGCTTCCTGACCCGGCTGGACGCGGTGATCGAGGCCCAGCCGGGGCCGGAGACCAAGCTGACCGAGGGCCTGGCGTTCTGCCTGGACTTCCTGCGCGGGCACCGGCTGCTCACCCGGCTGCTGCGCACCGAGCCGGAGCTGATCCTGCCGCACCTGACCACCAAGGGCGGGCCGATCATCGTCGCCGCCCGGGACTGGATCGCCCGGCACATCCGCGCCGAGATCGCCGCCGGCCGGCTGGCCCTGCCCGAGCGGGACGCCGAGCTGCTGGCCGAGCTGCTGGTGCGCACGGTGATCTCGTTGGTCATCAGCCCGGAGACGGCGCTGCCGGTGGACTCCCCGGAGGGACAGCGGCGGCTGGTCGAGCTCTACCTGCGGCCGCTGTTCGCCGCGCACCGCCCGGACAGCGGGAGCTAGTCTTCCGACGATCCCTGTCCCCTACGGCGCCCCCTGTTCGTCTCGATGTCGAGAGATGATCCCCAGAGGAGGCACGGATGAGGTACGCACTGCTGATCTTCCCGAAGCCGGGTAGCCACGAAGCGCTCGGACCCGACGAGTACGGACCCGTCAACGCCGAATACCTGGCGCTGCGCGAGGACCCGCGCTGCCTCGGAGGCGCCCATCTGCAACCAGCCGAGACGGCGACCACGGTTCGTGATGGCGCTGGCGAGGCCTTGATCACCGACGGCCCCTTCGCCGACAGCAAGGAGGTGCTCGGCGGCTACTACGTGCTCGACGCCTCCGACCTGGACGAGGCGTTGGAGTTCGTCCAGCGGATTCCGGCGGTGCGGCTCGGCGGTGCGGTCGAGGTCCGGCCGTTGGTGGACATCCCGATGGAGGACGGCTTCTGATCGAGGAGGTTTTCCGGCGCGAGTGGGGCCGCGTCCTGGCGTCCCTGGTCGGCTTCCTCGGTGACATCGATCTCGCCGAGGAAGCCGCGCAGGAGGCCTTTGCGATCGCGGCCGAGCGGTGGCCCCGGGACGGGATGCCGCGGCACCCGGTGGCCTGGTTGGTGGCCACCGGGCGCAACCGCGCCATCGACCGTGTGCGACGCGAGCGGACGCTCGAGGACAAGCGTCGGCTGCTCCGGAACGATCGCTTGACCGGGAACATGGACGACATCGACCTCGAGGACAGCACGATCCAGGATGAGCGCCTGGAGCTGATCTTCACGTGCTGCCATCCGGCGCTCGCCGTCGAGGCGCAGGTGGCGCTGACGCTGCGGACACTGGGAGGCCTCACCACCGAGGAGATCGCGCGCGCCTTCCTCGTGTCGCGGGAGACGATGAAGCGCCGGCTCTCGCGGGCCAAGGTCAAGATCAAGGCGGCGGGGATCCCGTTTGCGGTGCCGGCTGACCGTGTGCTGCCGGACCGCGTGTCAGCTGTGTTGGCGGTGATCTACCTGATCTTCAATGAGGGTTACACCGATCGCGGCGATCTTGCTGCCGAGGCGATCCGGCTGGGGCGCCTGCTGGCTGAGCTGATGGCCGACGAACCGGAGGTGTACGGGCTGCTGGCTC
This sequence comes from Pseudonocardia sp., assembly GCA_036497465.1. GTDB lineage: Bacteria > Actinomycetota > Actinomycetes > Mycobacteriales > Pseudonocardiaceae > Pseudonocardia. The sequence goes on from DASXJJ010000066.1 coordinate 22,731, forward strand.
TCATGCTGCTCCACGACTCACGCCGGGAGGCGCGGGTGGTGGCCGGTGAGCTGATCCCGTTGGCCGAGCAGGACCGTTCGCGGCACGACCAGGCACAGGTCGAGGCCGGCCGATCGGCGCTCGATCGGGGACTGACGTTGCGATCGGCGGCCGGACCGTATGTGCTCCAGGCGGCGATCGCGTCGCTGCAGGCCGAGGAGGAGATCGACTGGAACGAGGTCACGGTGCTCTACGAACGCCTCGAAGGTCTCACCGGCTCGCCAGTCGTTGCCCTCAATCGCGCGGTGGCTCTCGCCGAGGCGGGCGCGCCCGAGCGAGCGCTCGAGCTCGTCGACTCGCTCGATCTCGGCGAGTACCGCTACCTCCACTCGACCCGGGCCGAGCTGCTGCGCCGTCTCGGCCGCGACGACGAAGCCCGGGAGGCGTTCGAGCGCGCCCTGCGGCTGGCCGCCACCGACCTGGAGCGTCGGTTCCTCGTCCGCCGGCTGTCGGAGCTGTGACCGGGGCGTGCAGCCGGGCCGGCCCGGACACGCCGCGACGATCGACGTCTTCCGGTCCGCCCACTAGGCCTTCTCCAGGAACTCGGCGCGATCCACGTCGATGATCTCCTCGACCATCCCGGCCAGCCCGGGGTGGTCCTCCAGCGCCGGGTCGGCGGCCACCAGCCCGCCGGCGGTGTCCCGCGCCTCGGAGATCGCCCGCTCGTCGCGCAGCAAGGACAGCAGCCGCAGCCCGGACCGCCGCCCGGACTGTGCCGCGCCCAGCACGTCGCCCTCCCGGCGCAGCTCCAGGTCGTGCCGGGCCAGCTCGAACCCGTCGGTGGTCGACGCGACCGCATCCAGCCGCTCCCGCGCGGTCGTGCCCGGCGGGGAGTCGGTGACCAGCAGGCACACCCCGGGCGCGGTCCCCCGGCCGACCCGCCCGCGCAGCTGGTGCAGCTGGGACAGCCCGAACCGGTCCGCGTCCATGATCACCATGCCGGTGGCGTTCGGCACGTCCACGCCGACCTCGATCACCGTGGTGGCCACCAGCACGTCCAGCTCGCCGGCGGCGAACGCGCGCATCACCGCATCCTTGTCGTCGGCCGGCAGCCGCCCGTGCAGCACCTCCAGGCGCAGCCCGGCCAGCGGCCCCTCGGCCAGCATCGGCGCCACGTCCGCGACCGCGAGCGGCGGGCGGCGCTTCTCCCCCTCGTCGTCCGGCGGCGGCTCCAGCTCGGCGTCCTCCTCGGCCGCCCCGGCCGGGCCGCCCGGCTCGTCGCCGATCCGGGGGCACACCACGAACGCCTGGTGCCCGCCGGCGACCTCCTCGCGCAGCCGGTGCCAGGCGCGCTCCAGCCAGGCCGGCTTCTCCCCGGCCGGGACGACCGTGGTGGCGATCGGCGAGCGGCCCCGGGGCAACTCGCGCAGCGCGGACACCTCCAGGTCGCCGTAGACGGTCATGGCCACCGTGCGTGGGATCGGCGTCGCCGTCATGACCAGCAGGTGCGGGGTGCGGTCGGTGCCCCGGCCGCGCAGCGCGTCCCGCTGCTCGACCCCGAAGCGGTGCTGCTCGTCGACCACCAGCAGCCCCAGGTCGGCGAACTCCACCCGGTCCTGGATCAGCGCGTGGGTGCCGACCACGATCCCGGCCGACCCGGAGACCGTGTCCAGCAGCGCCTGCTTGCGCGCCTTGGCCGGCAGCGACCCGGTGAGCAGGGTGACCCGGGTGGCCCGGTCCGCGCCGTCCAGCTCGCCCGCCCGGCCCAGCGGCCCGAGCAGCTCGCGCAGGGTGCGGGCGTGCTGCCCGGCCAGCACCTCGGTGGGCGCCAGCATCGCGGCCTGCCGGCCGGCGTCCACCGCGCGCAGCATGGCGCGCAGCGCGACGATCGTCTTGCCGGCACCCACGTCGCCCTGCACCAGCCGGTTCATCGGCCGCTCCGCCGCGACGTCCCGGGTGATCACCTCGCCGACCTCCCGCTGCCCGTCGGTCAGCGTGAACGGCAGCGCGGCGTCGAAGGCGTCGCACAGCCCGCCCGGTACCGGCGGGCAGGCCGGCGCGGGCCGCTGGCCGGCCGCCCGGCGGCGCAGCGCCAGCGCCAGCTGCACGGCCAGCGCCTCGTCCCAGACCAGCCGCTCCCTGGCCCGCCGCCACTCGGACTCGGCGGCCGGCCGGTGGATCCCGCGCAGCGCCTCGCCCAGCGCCGGCAGACCCCGCTCGGCCAGGATCGCCGCCGGCACCGGGTCGGTCGGCTCGTCCAGCATGTCCAGCACCTGGCGCACGCAGCGGGCGATCTTCCAGGACTGCAGCTTCGTGGTCGCCGGGTAGATGGGCAGCAGTGCGCCGGCGAAGTCCTCCACGACGTCGCCGTCCTCGGAGCCGGTGCCGTCCTCGGGGTCGGTGCCGAAGATCATCATGTCCGGCTGGTTGAGCTGCAGCTTCCCCCGGAACGCGGTGACCTTGCCGGCGAACAGCCCGGTGCGGCCGGCCACCAGGCTGCCCTGGAAGCGGCGGTTGAAGAACGTGCAGCTCAGCGTGCGACCGCCGGAGGCGATCACCACCTCCATGATGGTGCCCCTGCGCTGCCGCATCGGGCGGGTGGACACCGAGCGGATCTCGGCGAGGACCGTCACGTGCTCGCCCAGCTCCAGGTTCGCCAGGTCGGTCAGCTTGCCCCGCTCGGCGTACCGGCGCGGGTAGTGGCGCAGCAGCTCGCCGACCGTGGTCAGCTCCAGCTGGGCCTCCAGCGCCTTGGCCGCCGACTTGCCGACCAGCGGCTCGAGCGGGCTGTCCAGATCCGTCATTCCACCCCCAGCTGTACCGGCCGACCGGCCGGGCCACCCCGGTACCGCACCACCTCGACCTCCGGGTGGGTGCCGCGCAGGTGCCCGGCCAGCTCCGCCCCGAGGTCGTCCGCCGCGTCCGCGCCGAGCAGCACGGTGACCAGCTCGCCGCCGGTGGTCAGCATCCGGTCGGCGAGCTGGCAGGCCGCCGCGCCCAGATCCTGCTCGATCAGCACCACCTCGCCGTCCACCAGTCCCAGCACGTCACCCGCCTGGCAGCGCCCGACCCAGGTCAGCGCCTCGCCCTCGGCGATCTGGATCACGCCGGTGCGGGTGGCCGCCGCCGCCTCGGCCATCGCCACCACGTCGTCACCGGCCCGCCGCCCGGCGTCGTGCACGGCCAGCGCCGCCAGCCCCTGCAACACCGACGAGGTGGGCACCACGACCACCTCCGCGCCGGCCGCGCGCGCCGCCTCGGCGGCCTCCTCGGCCACCTCGGTCAGCCCGACGTCGTTGGGCAGCACCACCACGTGCCGCGCCCGGGTGCCCGCGACGGCCGCCCCGATCCGGCCCACCCCCGGTGGCCCGTCCACGGCCACCACGGCCACCACCGCATCCGACCGGACCAGCTCGGCGACCGGTTCCCCGGACACCACGGTGACCACCGCCCGGGCCGTGCGGAACCGCCCCTCGGCGGCCAGCCGGGCCTGCTCGGCCGCCTGGTCGGCGAACCGGACCACGGTGACCCGGTTCGGGCGGCCGGCCGCGATCCCGGCCTCGATCGCCGCTCCCACGTCGGTGCAGTGCACGTGTACGTGCCACAGCCCGTCCGGGCGCCCGTCGCCCACCACGGCCACCGAGTCGCCCAGGTCGGCCAGCCGGTCGCGCAGCCCGTCGACCCGCGCCTCGGTGCTGTCCGCGAGCAGGTACATCACCTCGTAGTCGAACTCCGCCGACCCGGCCTCCCTCGGCCCGACCAGCGCGTCCCGGTCCCGCGCGCGGTGCGGCGGCGGCACCTCCGCGGCGGCGGCCTCCCCGCCGAGCCCGGCCACGGCGTCGGCCGCCGGGCGGCCGTGCACCACCGAGGCGAGCGCGCCGAGCAACAGCACCGCGCCCAGGCCGCCGGCGTCGACCACCCCGGCCCTGGCCAGCACCGGCAGCTGCCTGGGCGTCTCGGCCAGCGCCGCCGCGGCCGCCGCCACCGCCGCGTCCAGCACCGCGCCCAGCTGGCCGGGGGCGGTGCCGGCGGTGCCGGCGGCAGCGGCGGCGCGGAGCACGGTGAGCAGGGTGCCCTCCACCGGCCGGCCGACCGACGCCCTGGCCAGGTCGTCGGCGCGGCGCAGCCCGGCCTGGATCGCGCGGCCGTCCGGCGGGCAGTCCGCGAGCGCCTCGGCCAGCCCGCGCAGCAGCTGGGAGACGATCACCCCGGAGTTGCCCCGCGCGCCGCGCAGCGCGCCCTGGGCGAGGGCGGCGGCCGCGTCGGCCACGGTGGGCTCCGCCGCCGGGGGCAACCGGTGCAGTGACTCGGCGGCCGCGCGCAGGGTCAGCGACAGGTTCGTGCCGGTGTCCCCATCGGCGATCGGGAACACGTTGGTGCGGTCCAGCTCCGCGCGGTGCGCGGCGAGCACCTCGACGCACGCGTCGGCCCACCGCCGGACCGCGACCGCGTCCAGGACCTGCAACACCGCCGGTGACTCCTCCCCATGGCCAGCCCGTCGAGCGTATCGACACGTCGGCGGGCCCCCGGTTTGGTGGTCGACTCGCGGCTGGGTACCCTTGGGCCAACCGTCCGGCGTCCTGGCCGGCGCGCGCGCCCTCCCGGTGCGTGGTGAACGATCGACACACCGTGTCACCTACTGAAGGAGTTACCGACGTGGCTGCCGTCTGCGACGTCTGTGGCAAGGGTCCGGGCTTCGGCATGTCCGTCTCGCACTCGCACCGCCGCACCCACCGCCGCTGGAACCCGAACATCCAGACCGTCCGGGCCAGCCTCAACGGCGCCGCCCGGCGCCGGCTGAACGTGTGCACGTCGTGCCTGAAGGCGGGCAAGGTCACCCGCGCCTGAGCGCAGCTCACCCGAGCCCGCCCCGGACCGTACGGTCGGGGGCGGGTTTTCGTGTGCCGCCGGTGTCCCGCCGGGCGTACCGGCTAGGGCAGCTTCCAGTCGATCGGGTCGGCGCCGCGCTCCTCGAGCAGCGCGTTGACCCGGCTGAACGGCCGGGAGCCGAAGAACCCCCGGTCGGCCGACATCGGGCTGGGGTGCGCCGACTCGACGCACGGCACGCCCGGGCCGAGCTGAGGACGCAGCGTCCGCGCGTCGCGGCCCCACAGGATCCCCACCAGCGGCGTGGACCGGGCGGCCAGCGCGGTGATCGCCCGGTCGGTGACCTTCTCCCAGCCCTTGCCCCGGTGCGAGGCGGGCTGGCCGGGCTGCACGGTGAGCACCCTGTTCAGCAGCAGCACCCCGCGCTCGGTCCACGGCGTCAGGTCACCGGTGGACGGCGGCGGATGGCCCAGGTCCTCGCAGTACTCCCGGTAGATGTTCACCAGGCTGCGCGGCAGCGGCCGGACGTCCGGGGCCACCGAGAACGACAGCCCCACCGGATGCCCCACGGTCGGGTACGGGTCCTGCCCGACGATGAGCACCCGCACGGCGTCGAAGGGCTGCTGGAACGCGCGCAGCACGTTCGGCCCGGACGGCAGGTACCGGCGGCCGGCGGCGAGCTCGGCGCGCAGGAACTCGCCCATCCCGGTCACCGTGTCGGCCACCGGGGCGAGCGCCTCCGCCCAGCCGGCCTCGACCACCTCGGTCAGCGGCTTGCCGGTCACGACCGGTCCAGCCTGCGCAGCTCGGCCCGGAACCGCGCGCCCCGGGCGACGTAGGACTCGACCGCGTACCGGTAGCGGTCGCCGGGCACCTCGTACCCGTCCCGGATCCGGGCGGGCACCCCCATCGCCATCCGCCAGGCGGGCACGTGCATCTTCGGGGACACCACCGCGCCGGCGGCGACGATCGCTCCCTCGTCGATGCGCGACCCGTTGAGCACCACCGAGCCGGAGGAGATCAGGCACCGGTCCGCGATGGTGGACGCCTCGATGTGCGTGTTGTGCCCCACGGTGACCTCGTTGCCGATCACCGTGTCCTGCTCGGCGGTGGTGTGCACGATCGTGCCGTCCTGGATGCTGGTGCGCTCGCCGACCCAGATGCGCCCGTCGTCGCCGCGCAGCACGGCCGTCGGCCACACCGAACTGTGCGCGCCGAGGGTGACGCCACCGATCACCACGGCGTCCGGGTGAACGTAGGCGTCGGGGTGGATGTCGGGTTCGAGGTCGCCGAGCGCGTAGACGGGCACGCCGGTGAGACTATCGCCGGGCCGGTCGGCGACCCGCCGGTGCCTCAGACCAGCGACTTGGCGAAGCAGCGGCTCAGCGGGTCGTCCCGATAGGCCCCGAAGGTCGTCATCGGCCGGTAGCCCGAGGAGCGGTACAGCGCGATGGCCTCGGGCTGCCGGGTGCCGGTCTCCAGCACGACGCGCCGCCCGCCGGCCTCGACCGCGCGCCGCTCCAGCTCGGCCAGCAGCAGGCGCGCGAACCCCCGGCCGCGCATCCCGTCGGCCACGTACATCCGCTTGACCTCGATGTCACCGTCGCGCAGTGCGGGGTCGGCCCCGGCACGCCGCAACCGCCAGCCGCCGCACGCCACCGCGACGCCGTCGACGTCGCCGACCAGGAAGCAGCCGCCGGGCGGGGCGAACTCGGCCGGGTCGACCGGGGTGATGTCGGTGTCGCCGTAGCGCTGCAGGTACACCGCCTGCACCGCCCCGACCAGCGCCACCGCGGCCGGCTCGGTGTAGGCGGCGATGCGCAGCCGCAGCCGCGCACCCGCCCTCGTGTCGACGGTCATCCCGGCAGCGTAGGCAGCACCGGGGGCGACCACCCGGCGGGGCTCAGCCGATGAGATTCCCTAGGTCAACCCCAAGATCGGGTTCAGGCTGTGAGGAGTCGTTGGGCGCCTCCGTGTTGGATGGGGTTGTAGGCGGTGTGGTCTTGCCAGCAGCGCCAGATCACGCGGATCCAGGCGCGGGCGAGGA
>DASXJJ010000067.1:0-9200 GCA_036497465.1 Pseudonocardia sp.
ACCTCCTGCACCCGGGCTGGTCGGACGACGACCTGACCGAGGGCGTGCGGCGGCTGACCGCCCGACCGGACGCAGAGGTCGGGCTCGCGCTGCTCGACCAGAGCGTGGTCGCCGGGATCGGCAACATCTACAAGACCGAGACCTGCTTCCTGCTCGGCGTCTCCCCCTGGACCCCGGTCGGTGATCTGCCCGACCCGGCGCGCGCGATCACCGTCGCCCGCACGCTGCTGCTGCGCAACGCCGACCGTCCCGAACAGTCCACCACCGGTGACCTGCGCCGAGGCCGCCAGCACTGGGTCTACGTCCGAGCCGGCCAGCCGTGTTTCCGCTGCGGCGCCCGGGTGCGAACCGCCGAGCAGGGCGACGGCGTGTACGCCCGCTCCGCCTTCTACTGCCCCCACTGCCAACCCGGCCCCGCCCCCTCCTGACCCGCACAGCGCAGCCGCACACAGCCACTGCGGGCCACGCTGGTACCTGGGGCGGGTGCGCCGCCCGTGGTGGATCTTCGACACCCGAAGACGGCCTGCGCCACCGTCGGGCGTCTGCGCCGGCCGTAGTGCGTCTGCGCCGGCCGTAGTGCGTCTGTGCCGCCCACGGCCACCACAGCGGCGGCCCGCATCAGGTTGCCGAGACCTGTCCGGTACCCGGTTGCGGGCGCACACGGGCTCACACAGACCCACCGCGGGCCGCACACAGCCCGGGGAGGCTGTGCGGACCATACGTGGTCTGTGCGGGCTGGGCTCCCAAGACGCCGGCCGTGCCGGGCCGCACGAAACCACGTCGGTCACACGAACCCGCGTCGGCCGCACGAACGCACGCCACGCCCGCCCGGCCGCCGAGGGACGGCGGCCGGGCGGGCGTGGCGGCGGTCAGCCCTGGTTGGGCTGCTGGGTGGTCGGCGCGGACTGCTCCTGACCCGAGGTGACCTGCCGCTGGGTGTTGGCGCCGAGCTGCTGCTGCGCGGAGCCACCACCGCCGCCCAGCGACGCGCGGATCTGCTCCAGCCGCGCCGAGCCGGCCATGTCGACGCTCGCCTGCTGGACCTCGAGCATGCGGCCCTGCACCGAGTTCTGTGCCAGCTCGGCGGAACCCAGCGCGGTCGCGTACCGCTTCTCGATCTTGTCACGGACCTCGTCCAGCGACGGTGTGTTCCCCGGCGCGGCGATCTCCGTCATCTGCTGCATCGACTTGGCGGCCTGCTCCTGCATCTTCGCCTGCTCCAGCTGGCTGAGCAGCTTGGTGCGCTCGGCGATCTTCTGCTGCAGCACCATGGAGTTGCGCTCGACGGCCTGCTTGGCCCCCTCGGCAGCTCCCAGCGACTGGTCGTGCAGGACCTTCAGGTCCTCGATCGACTGCTCGGCGGACACCAGCTGAGTGGCGGTCACCTGAGCGGCCTGCTCGTACTGCTGCGCCTTCTGCACGTCGCCCTTCGAGCGGGCGTCGTCGGCCAGGACCAGCGCCTGACGAGCGGACGACTGCAGCTTCTCGATCTCTCCGAGCTGCCGGTTGAGCTTCATCTCCAGCTGGCGCTGGTTGCCGATCACCGCCGCCGCCTGCTGGGACAGCGCCTGGTGCTGCCGCTGCGCGTCCTCGATGGCCTGCTGGATCTGCACCTTCGGGTCCGCGTACTCGTCAACCTTCGACGAGAACAGCGCACCCAGGTACCTCCAGGCCTTTGCGAAACCGTTGGCCATCTCCTCCGCCTTGCCTGTTGTCGTCGAGCCGAGTCTGCGACGGGACCCGCGGCCCCGAGATCCATGGTGTCAGGTCACGGTGCCGATCTGCCACAGAACTTGACGATATCGGGAGCACTCCGGACCGGGTCGCCCCGGGCACCCTCGCGCCCGGCCGGGCGCTCCAGCACCCCGGCTCGGCCGGCAACTGGCTCAGGCGGCGACGCTGACCAGCGCGGACGCCGGCGCGGCGGCCGGGCGGGCCGGGGCAGCGGCGGCCGGACGACGCAGGTCGGTGTGCCGCGTGCCGATCACGACCGGGTTCACCGGGAGCAGCGGCTCCAGGCTCTCCTCCGGGCGCATGGCCTCGGCCACCTCGACCAGCAGGTCGGGCAGCGGGAACTCCAGCGCCTCGCAGATCGCGGCCAGCAGCTCGCTGGAGGCCTCCTTGCGGCCCCGCTCCACCTCCGAGAGGTAGCCCAGGCTCACCCGCGCCTGGTGCGACACCTCGCGCAACGTGCGGCTCCGGTCGGTCCGAGCGCGGCGCAGGCTGCCGCCGATGGCCTCACGCATGAGCAGGGTCATCGGTCAGTCCTCCTTCGCCCGCCCGGCGAGCTTCGTGATCCAGGGTGGTGCCCTCACGTTACCGACTCAGGACCGGATTGGTCGGCCCCACCCGGCCCGGTCTGTCCGCCCACGGCGAACGCGGCGACGACACGGCAGGCGGGAACGGCCGTCAGCCGGCGCCGCTGACCGCCTGCGAGGCCGCCACGCCTCGTGCGCGCAGCCGGAGCGCGCGCACGAGGTAGTCGACACCGGTGCCCACGGTGAGCAGCAGCGCGACGCCCATCAGCAGCCAGCGTCCCCACTGCACGGCGCTCTCCGGCACCGAGCCGGCCAGCAGCGCGGTCAGCGGCAGCACGTACACCCCGATGGCCACGGTCTGGATCAGCGTCTTCAGCTTGCCGCCCCGGGAGGACGCGATCACCCCGTGGCGCAGCACCCAGAACCGCAGGGCGGTCACCCCCAGCTCGCGGATGGCGATCACCACCGTGACCCACCACGCCAGCTCACCCAGCGAGCTGAGCCCGACCAGCGCGGAGCCGATCAGTGCCTTGTCCGCGATCGGGTCGGCGATCATGCCGAACCGGGTGACCAGGCCGTGCCGGCGGGCGATGTCACCGTCGAGCCGGTCGGTGAGCGCCGCCACCGCGAACACGCCGGTGGCCGCGAGCCGCCACCCGACGTCGAGCCCGTCCTGAGTGAGCAGGAACGCCAGGAACACCGGGACGAGCACCAGCCGCAGCAGGGTCAGCATGTTCGCCACGTTCAACAACGGCGCCGTCGGGGGCGTCACCCTCGGCTTCGGCGCCGAGGCCGAGGTCGGAACCGGGGGAGCCGGGACGGACACGGGCCCCGGAGCCGCGGGCAGCGGAGCCGCGGACGCCTGCGGGGTCGGCGCGGAGGTGGAGGTGGAGGCGGCCGAGGTCGGCACAGACGCCGACCCGACGGGCCGCTCCCGCTCCGGGGTCACGGACCCTCCGCGCGCGCCACGACCAGATCGACACCCTCGGCGTCGAGCACCACCGCGTCGCACAACTCACCGACCGTCCACCCGCCCCCGGTCAGCACGCACTCACCGTCCACGTCGGGGGCCTGGTGGGCGGCCCGGCCCAGCCCGACCGCCTCGCCGTCGTCGACACCACCGGCCTCCGCCGCGTCGGGGTCACCGAGCTCCTCGACCAGCACCCGGACGGTGCTGCCGATGCGGTCCTCGGCACGCTGGTTGGTCAGCTCGTCGGCGAGGCTGGAGATCCGCTCGACCCGCTCGGAGATCTCGGTGGGCGGCACCTTGTCCGGGTAGTCGGCCGCCTCGGTGCCGTCCTCGTCGGAGTAGCCGAACACGCCGACCGCGTCCAGCCGGGCCTCGGTGAGGAACCGCTCCAGCTCCGCCACGTCGGCCTCGGTCTCCCCCGGGAAGCCGACGATCACGTTGCTCCGGATCCCGGCCTCCGGGGCGAACGAGCGGATCCGGGCGCACAGCTCCAGGAACGCCTCCACCGAACCGAACCGGCGCATCCGGCGCAGCACCGGCTCGCTGGCGTGCTGGAACGACAGGTCGAAGTACGGCGCCACGCCGTCGGTGCCCGCGATCACCTCGACCAGCCCCGGCCGGGTCTCAGCCGGCTGCAGGTAGCTGACCCGGACCCGCTCGATGCCCTCGACCGCGGCCAGCCGGGGCAGCAGCGACTCCAGTGATCGCAGGTCGCCGAGATCCTTGCCGTAGGACGTGGAGTTCTCGCTGACCAGCACCAGCTCCCGGACGCCGTGCTGGGCCAGCCAGGCCGCCTCGCCGAGAACCTCGGCCGGCGGGCGGGACACGAACGCGCCGCGGAAGGACGGGATCGCACAGAACGCGCAGCGCCGGTCGCAGCCGGAGGCCAGCTTGAGCGGGGCGACGGGGCGGTCGTCGAGCCGGCGACGGGTCACGTCGGGAACCCAGCCGTGCCCGGGTACCGCCACCTCGTCGGCCGCGGCGGGGCGCTGCACGGGGCTGATCGGCAGCAGGGTGCGCCGGTCGACCGGCTGATGGGACTCCAGCGTGCGGCCGGCCACCACGTCGGTCAGCCGGTCGCCGAGGGAGGCGTACTGGTCGAAGCCGAGCACCGCGTCGGCCTCGGGCAGCCCGGCGGCCAGCTCGGCGCCGTAGCGCTCGGCCAGGCAGCCGACCGCGACCACCTTGGCCCCGGTGGCCGCCGCCGTGTCCGACGCCGCGAGCACGGTGTCGATCGAGTCCTTCTTGGCCTGCTCGACGAAACCGCAGGTGTTGACCACGATGACGTCGGGCGCCTGGTCACCGTCGGCGTCCGCGTCGACCAGCGACCAGCCCTGCGCGGACAGCCTCCCGGCCAGTTCCTCGGAGTCCAGGTCGTTGCGTGCGCAGCCCAGGGTCACCAGGGCCGCGCGGGGCGTCGTCGCCCCACCCGCCGGTTCGGTCGTATCGGTCTGTCGTGCTGGCACGGACCCAGGGTATCCGCCCACCTCCGATCCCCCGTGCCTCACGGGGCGTGGGCCACCCGCGAGCCGCCGGGAAGGGCACGCTCTAGGCTGATTTGAGTGACAGACATCGTCGCGCGGCGCGCGCGCACCGGTGACGTGGCCGGGATCAAGTCGCTGGTCGACCAGTACGCCGGCCGGGTGCTGCTGGCCAAGGACCTGGTCACTCTCTACGAGGACGTGCAGGAGTTCTGGGTCGTCTCGGTGGACGGCCAGATCGTGGGCTGCGGAGCGCTGCACGTGCTGTGGGCCGACCTGGCGGAGATCCGCACGATCGCGGTCGACCCGTCCCAGGTCGGCACGGGCATCGGCCACGCGCTGGTCGACGCGCTGCTGCGGACCGCCGGTGAGCTGGGCATCGGCCGGGTGTTCGTGCTGACCTTCGAGAAGAACTTCTTCGGCCGGCACGGGTTCGCCGAGATCGAGGGCACTCCGGTCGCGCCCGAGGTGTACGAGCAGATGCGCCGCTCGTACGACGCCGGTGTCGCGGAGTTCCTGGACCTGGCCTACGTGCGGCCGAACACGCTGGGCAACGTGCGGATGCTGCTCGAGCTGGACCCCGGGCAGCGGTGAACCCGGCGCCGGGTGCGCCCATGATCGCCGTTCGGGGCGGTTCGACCACGCTGGGCGGGGCTGATCCGCCCGAGACGGCGATCACCCAGGACGGTTCCCGGCCACCACGGCTCGGCACAGGACGGCCGATCACCCCCGGAACCCGGCCACCATGGTTCGGCGACCACCCCGGAACCTCGGAACTCGCCCCTCAGGCCTCGTCGTCGTCGGAGTCGTCGTCGGCCGGCCCGCCGCCCCGGATCGACCAGAGCAGCCCGTCCAGCTCATCGGGCTTGACCAGCACGTCGCGCGCCTTGGACCCCTCGGACGGCCCCACCACCTGGCGGGACTCCAGCAGGTCCATCAGCCGGCCGGCCTTGGCGAACCCGACCCGCAGCTTGCGCTGCAGCATCGAGGTGGACCCGAACTGCGAGGTGACCACCAGCTCGGCGGCCTGTAGCAGCACGTCGAGATCGTCGCCGATGTCGGAGTCGATCTCCTTCTGCTCGCCGGCCTTCTGCGCGGTGACCCCGTCGGTGTACTCCGGCTGCGCCTGGTCCTTGGTGAACCCGACGATGCTGGAGATCTCCTCGTCGCTGACGAACGCGCCCTGCATCCGGACCGGCTTGCCGGCGCCCATCGGCAGGTACAGCCCGTCACCCATGCCGATCAGCTTCTCCGCGCCGGGCTGGTCCAGGATGACCCGGCTGTCGGTGAGCGAGGACGTGGCGAACGCGAGCCGGGACGGCACGTTCGTCTTGATCAGGCCGGTGACCACGTCGACCGACGGCCGCTGGGTGGCCAGCACCAGGTGGATGCCCGCCGCCCTCGCCTTCTGGGTGATCCGCACGACCGCGTCCTCCACGTCCCGGGGCGCGGTCATCATCAGGTCGGCCAGCTCGTCGACGATGGCCAGGATGTACGGGTACGGGCGGTACTCCCGCTCGCTGCCCAGCGGCGCGGTGATCTCCCCCGAGGTGACCTTGCGGTTGAAGTCGTCGACATGGCGGACCTTGTTGGCCTGCATGTCCTGGTACCGCTGCTCCATCTCCTCGACCAGCCAGGCCAGCGCGGCGGCGGCCTTCTTCGGCTGGGTGATGATCGGGGTGATCAGGTGCGGGATGCCCTCGTACGGCGTCAGCTCGACCATCTTGGGGTCGATGAGGATCATCCGGACCTCGTCGGGGGTGGCCCGGGACAGCAGCGAGACCAGCATCGAGTTGACGAAGCTGGACTTGCCGGAACCGGTGGAGCCGGCCACCAGCAGATGCGGCATCTTCGACAGGTTCGCGGTGAGGAAGTGGCCCTCGATGTCCTTGCCGAGGCCGATCACCATCGGGTGCTGTTCCTTGACCGCCGTGCCCGAGCGCAGCACGTCGCCCAGCCGGACCATCTCCCGGTCGGTGTTGGGTACCTCGATGCCGACGGCCGACTTGCCCGGGATCGGGGCGAGCAGCCGGACGTTGTCGGTGGCCACCGCGTAGGCGATGTTCCTGGTCAACTGGGTGATCTTCTCGACCTTCACCGCCGGGCCGAGCTCGATCTCGTACCGGGTGACCGTCGGGCCCCGGGTGAAGCCGGTGACCTGCGCGTCGATGTTGAACTGTTCCAGCACGCCGCTGATCGCCTCGATCATGGCGTCGTTGGCCGCGCTGCGCGTCTTGGGCACGGGGCCGGTGGGCAGCAGGTCGGCCGGGGGCAGCGCGTAGTCGCCGTCCGTGACGCGGGTGACCACGGGCTTGTCGTCGTCGCCCGCCGAGGCCGGGGCCTCCGGAGTGCTCGCCGGCTTCACCGCCGAGGCCGGGACCGCCGAGGCCGCCGGAACCTTCGGCGGGCGCGGTCGCGAGGCGGTCGGTGGAGCCGCCGGGACCGCGCCCGCACGGTCGGCCGCGCCGAGCCCTGGCGAGACCGCGCCACCCGGGGTGTCCGCGTCGCCGGTGGGATCGGCCGTTGGGTCGGGCGGGCTGGACGCCTGTCGCCGCCGCGACGGCCTGCGCAGCCGCACGTCGGCCGGGTCGGCACCGGCCGTCGGATCGGCCACCCCCGCACCGGCCGGGCCGAGGCTCGGCTCGTCGCCGTCGACCGGCGGGCGGCCGCCGAGCAGCGCGCCGAGCCTGGCGGGCACCTCCCGCACCGGGGTGCCGGTGACCACGAGGAGCCCGTACAGCGCGATCAGGGCGAGCACCGGGGCCGCGACCCAGGAGGTGAGCCCCAGGGCCAGCGGGGCGCCCGCCACGAAGCCCAGCGCTCCCCCGGCGTGCCGCCAGCCCTCCATCGCGGCCGGCGCGCCGAGCAGCACGTGCAGCAGACCCAGCCCGCCGAGCACCAGCAGCAGCGCGCCGAGCACCACCCGGGGCCGGACCTCCGGCCGGGACGGGGTGCACATCAGGAACACGCCGACGCCCACCAGCAGCACCGGCAGGGGCAGCGCCGCCGTGCCGACCACCGTGGTCAGCCCCGTGGTGACCGCGGCGCCGACCGGGCCACCCGCGTTGAACCAGACGCCCGCCGCGACCACCACCGCGACCACCAGCAGCACGATGGCCAGCCCGTCGCGCCGGTGTGCCGGGTCGATCTCCCGGGTGTGCCCGGCGGCCCGGCGCAGCCCGCCGAAGCCCTTGCCGATCCAGGTGATGATGTCGTTGTGCGGCGCCGACCGGCGGCGTGCCGGTGGCCTGCGAGTACTCGACCGGCCGGCAGCGCCACCCCGGGCCGGAGCCCGGGTGGTCGTGCCGCGCCTGCCAGTGGTCGACCGTCCCGCCATGACCGACACGGTAGCCCGCCAGGGGGACAAAACCGCGGATCCACGACCCAGCGTGCCGCGCCGCCGGCGGTAGCGTTGCGGCATGCGGATGACCAAGTTCGGGCACGCCTGCGTGCGGCTCGAGGACGGCGGGACGACCGTGGTGCTGGACCCGGGGGCGCTCACCGACCCGGCCGCGGCCTACGGGGCGGATGCGGTGCTGATCACCCACGAGCATTTCGACCACTTCGTGCCGGAGACCCTCGCCGCCGCCGCGACCGGCCGGCCGGACCTGCTCGTGTACGCCCCCGGGTCGGTGGTCGCCCGGCTGGCCGGGGTCGAGGAGCTGGCCGGCCGCACCCGCGCGGTGGCGCACGGCGACGTGCTCGAGGTCGGCGGGCTGGACGTGCACGTCTACGGCGAGTGGCACGCGCCCACCCACCTGGACCCGGTGGCGAACGTCGGCTACCGGGTGGCCGGCGTCTACCACCCCGGCGACGCGTTCACCGTGCCCGAGGACCCGGTGGACACGGTGCTGCTGCCCACGGCCGGTCCGTGGCTGAAGTCGCTGGAGATCCTGGAGTTCGCCGAGGCGGTCGGCGCGCGGCGCGGGTTCTCCGTGCACGACGGCATCGTGAACGACGTCGGCCTGCGGCTGGTGGACGGCATCCTGGAGGCCGTCGCGGCCCGCACCGGCGCGCCCTACCGGCGGCTGGAGCCCGGGGACCACACGGAGCTCTGACGACCGCGTCGAGCGACGAGCCGGGCGCTGCGACGACCGGGCCGGGCGCGTCGAGCGACGAGCCGGGCGCGGCCGAGCGGCGGACCGAGCGGCGCACCGGGCGCTCAGGCGCCCGCGGCGGACTCCAGCACCGGGCCGAACGCCAGCTCGGCCGCGCCCACCAGGTAGGCGTCCCTGCCCAGCGCGGACCGGGTGACCACGGTGCCGCCGACCGCGCGGCTGACCATGCTGCGGTCCCGGACCCGCGCGGCCACCGCGTCCAGCACCGGGGCCGGCAGCGCCGCGAGCAGGTCGCCGAGGACCACCAGCCGGGGGGCGAGCAGGTTGACCAGGTTGGTCAGCCCCAGGCCGAGCCAGCCGGCGTACCCGCCCAGCCGGGCCGCCGCGCCGGACGGGTCGTGCTCCAGCTCGCGCAGCTCGGCCAGCAGCTCCC
>DASXJJ010000068.1:0-1582 GCA_036497465.1 Pseudonocardia sp.
GAGCGCCGCGCCCAGCAAGAAAGCCGCGATCCGCGCCGCGGCGGCCGGGGCGGGAGCCGGGAACGCGGCCCCGGGCGGGGTCGAGCCGGACGGAAGCTGTGCCCCCGGTTCGGTGGTCCTCAGCCTGTTCACCAGCCGGACCTCGTACCCCGCCGGCCAGTTTCCCGCGTTCCAGATCTACGCCGTTTCCACCGCGTCCCGCACCTGCTCCTTCGACGCCAGCCCGCACCGGCTGCACGTCCAGGTCACCTCGTCGGGCCGGGTCATCTGGGATTCAGCCGACTGCACCAGGGGCGAGCCGAACCGGGACATCCGGCTCCGCCGGGGCGTGCCGGCCGAGGCATCGGTCACCTGGCGCCGCGACATCAGCCTTCCCGGCTGCGTCACCGTGGCCTCGTCGGCCCGCGCGGGCAGCTACCAGGCGCAGGCCAGGGACGGCTCAGTGGCCAGCCCCGTCCGGTCCTTCAAGCTCGTCCGCTAACGCGCGGCGGCCGCCGCGCGTCCACGAGCGCGGCGACTGCGGCTCGCCCGCCAGCGCGCCGCCTACGGATCGCCGCCCAGGACGGCGGAGAGCGCCTGGCGGATGTCATCCACCTCCTGTACCTGCATCAGGTGGGTGAGGCCGTCGGCCCGCTCCAGGGGCGCTCCTGAGGCCGCCGGGACGATGATGCGGCGGAAGCCCATCCGCTCGGCCTCGGCCAGCCGCCGGGGCAGGCCGGCCACCCGGCGGACCTCGCCGGCCAGCCCGACCTCGCCGATGGCCACCACGCCCGCCGGCACGCTCAGGTTCGCGGCCGAACTCGCCAGCGCGACCGCCACCGCCAGGTCCACCGAGGGCTCGGTCAGCCGGACCCCGCCCACCGTCGCCGCGTACACGTCCGACTTGCCCAGCTTCACCCCGGCCCGGCGCTGCAGTACCGCGAGGACCATGCCCACCCGGTTGCCGTCGAGCCCGGACGTGGTGCGGCGCGGCATCTCCAGCACCGAGGGCCCCACCAGCGCCTGCACCTCCGCGGGCAGCGCCCGGCGTCCCTCCAGCGTGATCGTCACGCAGGTGCCGGGCACCGGCTCGCGGTGCTGGGACACGAACAGCCCGCTCGGGTCGGGCAGCCCGATGAGGCCGTACTCGCCCAGGTCGAAGCAGCCCACCTCGTCGGTCGGCCCGTACCGGTTCTTCACCGACCGCACCATGCGCAGCTGCGAGTGCCGGTCGCCCTCGAAGTACAGCACCACGTCGACCAGGTGCTCGAGCGCCCGCGGCCCGGCCACCGAACCATCCTTGGTCACGTGCCCCACCAGAATGGTCGTCAGCGACCGCTCCTTGGCCACCGCGGTCAGCGCCGCCGCCACCTCCCGCACCTGGGTTATCCCGCCCGGCACCCCGTCGACCGAGGCGGCGGCGATGGTCTGCACCGAGTCGATGATCAGCAGCCGCGGCCGCACCTGGTCGACGTACCCGAGCACCACGTCGAGATCGGTCTCGGCGGCCAGGTAGAGCTGGTCGCTGACCGCCCCGATCCGGTCCGCCCGCAGCCGCACCTGGGCGGCGGACTCCTCGCCGGTCACGTAGAGCACCGGCCCC
>DASXJJ010000069.1:0-2802 GCA_036497465.1 Pseudonocardia sp.
CGGGCGCACCGCGCTCCTCGCCGTCCAGCGGGCTCGGCTGGTCGAGCAGGCCCGCGAAAGCCTCCACCGACCAACTGCTCACCCGGTCCGACCACTCCACCGGGACGGGCGCCCAGCCCGAAAGGGAACTCGCCAGCTCGCTCATCGTGTCGTCCACCGCACGGGTTCGGACGGTAGCCGATGGCACCGACGGGACCGTAGGGTCACCCCGAGCTTCCGGAGGGATCATGGCGTCGCGGATCGTGCTGGTCGGCGGAGGGTTCTCCATGGACCCCGACCCGGTGTTGGACGACTACGTGTTCGGGTTGACCGGGCAGTCCTCGCCGAGGGTGTGCTTCGTACCGACCGCGAGCGGCGACTCCGAGGTGTACATCGAGCGCTTCCACACCCAGCTCGACGCCCGCTGCCGCACCTCGGTGCTGCGGCTGTTCAACCGGGACGGGACGGACCCCGGCGCCACGCTGCGTGCCCAGGACGTGATCTACGTGGGAGGCGGCAACACCGCGAACATGCTGGCCGTGTGGCGCGTGCACGGGGTCGACCGGGCGCTCGTCGAGGCCTACCGCGCCGGCGTGCTGCTCTGCGGCATCAGCGCGGGCATGATCTGCTGGTTCGAGTCGTCGCTGACCGACTCGTTCGGGCCGGTCAGCCGGCTGACTGACGGTCTGGGACTGATCGGCGGCAGCGGCTGCCCGCACTACAACACCGAGCCCTCGCGGCGCCCCAGCTACCAGCGGGAGATCGCCGCCGGCACGCTGCCGCCGGGGTGGGCGCTGGACGACGGCGCCGCCGCGCTGTTCCGGGACGGCCAACTCGTCGAGACGGTCGCCAGGACGCCGGGAACCCACCTGTACGCGGTCACCCGCGACGCCGCCGGCAACGCGGTGGAAACCCCTGTCCCGGCCCGCCCCCTCTCCTAGCCCGCGCGCGGGGTGGCCGCCGCACCCGGTTCCGCCACACCCGGTTTCGCCGCACACCTCGTTTGTGCCCAGCACACCCGCTGCAGTTGGTGTGCTGGGCACGAAGCGGGTGTGCGGTGGCGGCGCGCGGGCTGGCGGGAAAACCGGTCGCGGGCGCGGGTGGGCTCGGTTAACGTTCTTCGCATGAACCTCTGACAGCCGCGATCACGCAGCTCATGGACCGCGCGCACGTTGGCGCGCCCTCTCGTCAGAATCGAGGTTCCCGATGCGAAACTCCCGTGCGAATTCCGGCTTCTCGGCCGGTGCTCCGGCGCCGATGACCCAGGCCCCGGACGGCTTGGCGGACGCGGTGCGCGATGCGCTGGCCCGCGAGCAGCAGAGTGACGGTACGCCGGCACCTGGTCGCGGTGCGCCGCGGCCCGGCACCGGCAGCCGAGGCGACAGCGCGGCACTCGGCCACCGGTCCGGGTCGCGCTCCGGCCGGTCCGGGCCCGGTCGGCGGAGTCAGCAACCGAACGGCTGCTCGGCTCTGCGACGCCGGGGCGGCTGACCCGCACCGGGTGGCCCCCCTCTCGAGGGGGCGCCACCCGGCACGGTCAGCGCGGTGTCAGTCAGGCGCCGGGTCAGTCGGCCTTCGGGGCCCAGGGCCGGAAGCCGGCGGCCACCGCGTCGGCCTCGGTGCGGAACCACACCTCGGCACGGGTGCGGTTGTAGTACGGCGAGGACGGGCCGTGGCTGCGCTTCGAGCTCGCATTGCCCTTGACCACGAACTCCCCGGACGGTGCGGAGCCGTCGGCACGCGGCAGCACCGAGCCGGGGAACGGCCCGGGTCGTTGCTCCGCCGCCGTGCTCTCGGCCGCCGTGCTCTCGGCCGCCGTGCTCTCGGCCGCCACGCTGGTCGCCGGCTTGCTGGTCGCCGGCTTGCTGGTCGCGGGTACGGAGAACAGGGCTGATTCGGCCAGGTCCTGGGCGGTCGCCTCGGTGACCACGTCGGCTTCCGCCTCGGGTTCGGCCACCGACACGGCCTCGACGTCGGGCTCGGGCACGGCCACCGACTCCGGCTCGATCTCCGGCTCGGCCACGAGCACGGCCCCGTCGGCCTCGGAGTCAGCGACCGGCTCGAGGTCCGCCTCGACGGACGGTTCGGGCACGGCGACCGGCTTCGATTCGACGGGGTCCGGCGTGTGCGCGGGCTCCGCCACAGCGGTCGGGCCCGGCACAGCGGCGGGCTCCGCCACAGCGACCGGCTCCGCCACAGCCGCCGGCTCCGCCACAGCGACCGGCTCCGGCACAGCGGTCGGGCCCGGCACAGCGGCCGGCTCCGGGCCGCCGAGCAGCGGCACCTTCCGGCGTAGCGTTCTGGCCGCGACCAACCCCGCGGCGACAATCAACAGGACCAGCAGCAGCAGCAGCGGCTTGCCGGCCGGGGACTTGGCCATCGCGTTCTCCTCGTCAGCGTGCGGTATTTGTACCGCCATTCGGGGTCGGGCCGTGGCGCGGGACCCCGTTGCCCGCCTGAATCGGGGCCGGCGCCGTCCGGCATGATCGGTCAGGTGCCCGGCCGCGCGACTCCCCTGAGAATGCGGCCACACGCGCTCGTGGTCCCCGAAACGGGGCTGCCGCACCAGGTGCCGGCCGGGACGGATGCCGTGGTCATCGGTGGCGGCGTGGCCGGGATCAGCGCCGCCGTCGTGCTCGCCGAGCGCGGGGTGCGGGTGACCGTGCTGGAGGCGGCCGACTACCTCGGCGGCCGCCTCGGCGCCTGGCCGCACCAGTTGCCGGACGGCACCGAGCAGGTCGTCGAACACGGGTTCCACGCGTTCTTCCGGCAGTACTACACCTGGCGCGCGATCCTGCGCCGGGCCGACCCCGCGCTGCGCTT
>DASXJJ010000070.1:0-2091 GCA_036497465.1 Pseudonocardia sp.
CGCAGCAGCGGGCCGAAGCCGCGCCAGCCGCCGTCCGGCAGCGGGTCACCGATGCCGACCGGGGTGGAGTCACCCAGCGCGACCAGGGTGCGCACCGGCCGGGGTGGGCCGACCGGCAAGGTGGGCCCGACCAGCGCCTCCGCGCTCACCGCCGTCCGCCCCGGGCGTGCGGGTCACCGACCGTCGTCCTGACGTGGGTTCGCTCGATCACGGGTGCACGATCACGCGCCCGGGCGATCGGCGGTAGGAGCGGCGATGACGGGTCGGGAACCGGACGGGGAACCCTCGGTGCCCCGCCCCGTCGGCGTGACCCACGCCACGTCAGGGCCGCTGCCGAGCCACCTCACGGCCCCGGAACGCCGGGAACACCGGCAGCTCGGTCGGGCCGTCGCCCAGCTTGCCGCGCAACGCGGTGACCATCGCGGTGGCCAGCTCCACGGTGGCCGGCCGCTGCCCCACCTCGGCGTCCACGGCCAGCCGCGACCAGTAGTGCGCCAACGCCAGCAGCGCCCGGGGCGAGCGGGTGGCGTCCCGGCCGATCGGGCCGTCCACGGCCAGCCCGGGCGGCAGCAGCAGCATGGTGCTCAGCCACACCCACAGGACCTGGGCGTCCAGCAGCCGGCCGGCCAGCCGCACCGGGTCGTCCAGGTCCGGCCACACCGCCCGCACCTCGGGCCGCCAGGCCGCGAGCATCGCCTCGGACATCCCCGGCGGCAGCGCGAAGCTGCTCTCGCAGGCCGGGAACGGCACCCGGGCGTAGGCCGCGTCGAGCACCACGTCCCGGAAGCAGCCCCACTCGAAGTCCACGAACCGCACGCCGCGGCTGGTGACCAGGTTGTTGTCCGGGCAGCTGTCGGACGGGCTGAACGCCCGGTACCGGGTACCGCCGAGCAGCCGCACCACGGCCTGCGCCTCCGCCGCGGCGGCCGGCCCGACCTCCACGCCCAGCCCGCCGGCCACCAGTTCGGGGACCACGGCGAGCGCGTTGCGGGCCTCGTCGGCCATCGGGTCACGCCAGGAGCGCACGCCGAGCCGGCGCAGCAGCGCGCCGAAGTCGTGCTCCCGGCCGGCGGTCACCGCGTGCACCCGGCCGAGCGCGCGGGCCCAGCCGATCAGGCAGCGTTCGGCGGCGGCGGCGTCGCTGCCGAACAGCTTGTCGGCCAGCGTGGCGGACCGGCCGAGGTCCTCCAGCACCAGCAGCCGGTTCTGCGGGTCGTGGGCGAACAGGGCGGGGCTGGGGCGGCACTCGCCGGGCAGCGCGGTGAACAGCTGGCAGCTGGCGGCCTCGAAGCGGAACCGGTCGGCCCGGCCGGGGGTGGCGTCGGTTAGGTAGTGCTTCACCACGAGGCTGCGGGGCAGGCCGAACGGGTTCTCCGCGACGCGGGCACGCAGCACCACGGACCGGGCGCTGCCACCGAGGTCCTCCGGGTCGGCGAGGGTCACGGTCGCGCCGTAGCGGCGCGTGAGCAGCTGCTCGGCCAGGTTCAACGCGCGCACCACGGCGGCCGGCGGAGAAGCCGCCTCGGCCGACCTGTCCCCGGTGATCGGACGAGTCATCGGGTACGACCCTACCCGGCGCGGACCCTCATACGGGGCACGGAACCCACCGATCGGCCGTGCTCACGCCTCGGACAGCCGCCGGCGTGCCGCGGCCGCGCTGCCCGAGATGAACACGCCGACCGGCGCGCCCGACTTCGCCGAGGTCAGCGACAGGATCCCGGCCGCGCCGGCCAACGGCGCGATGATGAACGAGGCGGCGTCGGCGGTGTGGTGGTGTCGATCACCTCGAGGGTGCCGCCGCCTATGAGGAGGGAGCGCAAGCAGTGCGAGTCAGCCCCACTGGGGGCAGCGGCTCGAGGAACCCGGTCCCGGTTGCACCCAACGATGCGCCCAGGCCCAGCCCGGTGAGAGCGAGCGCCGCGC
The DNA here is from genome assembly GCA_036497465.1 of Pseudonocardia sp. GTDB lineage: Bacteria > Actinomycetota > Actinomycetes > Mycobacteriales > Pseudonocardiaceae > Pseudonocardia. Next base: position 1,924 of record DASXJJ010000070.1, read on the forward strand.
CGCGATGCCCGCTAGCGCGGATCACCGCGGCGGCGGTGAGCGCGGCCGTCCCGACGACCGGCAGATCGGAGCGGCGCAGCCTGCTCTGCGCGACTCGTGCGTCCCACCACGGTGCGGACGGGTGCCGGTGTGCGTGCAGCGTCACTACCACGCCGCCACCGAGACCGA
>DASXJJ010000071.1:0-3979 GCA_036497465.1 Pseudonocardia sp.
CGCGCGAGTGGTAGCAGGGCGTGCACTTCAGGTTGCACTTCGGGAAGACCCCGTGCGTACCCTCGCAGCCGGTGATCGCCTGGCCGATGAACTGGCCGGGGGTCCTGACGTACTCCGGCATCTCCGCCCAGCGGCGCTCCAGCGCGTCGCGGAACTCCGGGTCCACCGGCCGGCTGACCCGTTCCCAGTGCCGCACCCGGCGGCCCAGCGCCGCGATCGTCCGGGACACCCGCGCGCCTCTCACCGGGTCAGCGAGCCGAGCGCCGTGGTGACGGCGTAGAGCACCGCGTAGGTCGCCACCGCGACACCGAGCACCAGCAGCAGCCGGAACCGGCGGGCCCGCACGCCGGCCACGCTGCACGCCTGCCGCCGCCGGAGCGCCCACACCACCAGGCCCACCGTCAGGAGCAGGCCCGCCGCGCGGAACCACCAGGTGTAGCCGCCGTACAGGTTCTCCGCCCAGGCGTAGGCGGTGCCCGCGCCGAGCACACCGATCAGCGCGAGCACCGTCGGCCCCACGCAGCACAGCATCCCGACGGTGCCGCCGACCAGCCCGATCCGCAGCACCGGGAACCGGTCGCGGACCGGCGCCGCGTCGCGCCCCTCGGCCCGCCCGGTCGGGCGGCTGCCGCGCCCCGCGTGCCCGGTCGTGTCCATCGGACGCACCCTCGCCCTCCCGGCGTGTCCCCGCGGGCCCGCACCGCGGGCCCCGAACAGTGCCACGCTACCGATCTGGGACACCGGGCACCGGACGCGGCGCCTCGGCCGACCACGATCAGGTGAGCGCGGCTCCGTCGGGGGCGGACCGCAGGATGTCCGCGATGGCGGCCGGCAGCCGGGGATCACCGAGCAGCGCGGGGACGTCGGCCGGGGTGTCCAGGTCGTGCTCCGGGTCCAGGAACCCGAGGCTCAGCCCGGCCCCGGCGACCGCCTCGGCCGTCAGCGCGGCGACCTCGGGCCCGCCCCAGGCCCCGGTCGGGATCGCGAACACCCTCGGGTCCGGGCGGGCGACCCCGATCAGGTAGTAGCCGCCGTCGTGCGCCGGCCCGAGCACCACGTCGTGGCCGGCGTCCAGCGCGGCCACCGCCCCGGCCAGGTGCGTCCGGTCCAGCACCGGGCAGTCGGTGCCCACCACGATCACCGGCCCGGCCCCGACCCCGACCCCGACGGTCCGCACCGCCGAGGCCATCCGCTCGCCCAGGTCCCCGCCGCGCTGCGGGAACAGCCGGATCCGGGGTCCCACCAGCGGCCGGATGAGCCCGGCGGCGTCGGAGGGGGTGTGCGCCAGGGAGCCGGTACCGTCGTCCAGCGCCGCGGTGCGCCGGATGAGGGCGGTCTGCAGGCGGGCGCAGCCGCCCGGCCCGAGCAGGGGCTCCAGCCTGGTCTTGGTCCGCCCGGCGACCGGCGCCCTCGCCATGATCAGCAGCCGGGGGCGGCGCACCGCCCCGCCGACCGTCACGCGGCCGCGCTCGGGGCCGGCGCGGTGAGCTCCTCCAGCGGTCGCCCGGCGGCCTCGGCGCCGCCGGCGAGCGTGTACCCGACCATGGCCGCCGCCCCGAGCAGCCAGAACCCGCTGACCACCAGGAAGGCCAGTGTCGGGGCGACCTCGGCGGCGAGCGCGGGCAGCGCCAGGGTGCCGACGATCGCGCCGACCCGGCCGACCGCGACCGAGGTACCGACCCCGGCCCCGCGCAGGTGCGTCGGGAACAGCTCGGTGAACGTCGGGTACGCGGCGGTCCACGCGGCCGTCCCGAACGCGTTGGCCAGCGCGAACGCGGCGGTCACCCAGCCGCTGTCGCCGCTCGCGGTCGCCGCGGCGAGCCCGCCGACGGAGGCCGCCGAACCGACGTAGCAGGCCACGACGGTCAGCCGGTGCCCGATCCGGTCGAACACCGTGCTCATCGCCAGGCCGCCGACCAGCCCGCCGACGTTGCCGATGATGTAGAACAGCGGGATCTCGGCGTGCGAGATCTGCACCCGCTCCAGCACGACCACCGAGAGCACCGCGAACAGGCCGTAGTAGCCGAACGCCTCGGCCAGGTCCAGCATGGCGCCCAGCGCGAGCCGGCCGGGGTAGCGGCGCACCAGCTCGCCGAACGCCGAACGGCCGCCCGGCGGTGCCCCGGCCCCCGCGCCCCCCGCCGCGCCCGCTCCGGGCTGCCGTTCGCCGGTGGCGGGCCCGGTGCCGGTCCGGGCACCCGGGTCCCGGCCGGCGGGGTCCCGGTCGCCGCCGCGGGACGCGCCGAGGGCCTCCAGGTCGGTGACGATCCGGGCGGCCTCGTCGTGGCGGCCCCGGCTGGCCAGCCAGCGCGGTGACTCCGGGATGCGGCGCCGGAAGACCAGCACGATCAGTGCGAGCAGCCCACCGAGCACGAACATGTACCGCCACGAGGTGGCCGTCCCCAGCGCCAGGGTGTCGAGCAGGACGTAGGCGAGCAGCCCGGCCAGGATCGCGCCGGCCGGCCAGAAGTTCATCACCGCCGCGTTGGCCCGGCCCCGGACCCTGGCGGGCATGAACTCCGCCACCGCCGCGTTCACGATCGCGTACTCGGCGCCCACCCCCAGCGCGGCCAGGAAACGGGTGACGTAGACCAGCCCGAGTGTCGGCGCGAGCCCGGTGAGCACGGTGAACCCGGCGTACCAGACCAGGGTCGCCACGAACAGCCGCCGGCGGCCGAACCGGTCGGTCAGCCGGCCGCCGAACAGCGCGCCCAGCAGGATCCCGCACAACCACACCGCCAGCACGGCGTCCCTGGCCAGCACCGAGGCGCCGAAGTGGTCACCGAGCGGACCGACGGCGCTGGAGAACAGCTGCACCTCGAAGGAGTCGAACAGCCACCCCGCGCCGAGCGCCAGCAGGATCGTGGTGTGCCGGCCGTTCCAGCTCATCCGGTCCAGCCGTTTCCCGACGTCGACCGTGCATCCCGGCTCCGTCATCCGCGCGCCCTCCTGGGTGTCCTCGACGATGGCGTGGCCACCACCGGCGGGGGCCGGCGGCGTAGTCGCGGGCGAGCAGCGCGGGGTCGGCACCGGCCAGGTAGCGCAGCTTGAGCCACTGCATGAGGACCAGCATCCGGAGCGTCCCGTGCTCGGTGAACCTGCGGGCCGAGGCCGTCGAGGTCGCGGGCAGCACGGTGAGCCGCCCGGCGCGGGACAGCCGCCGGGACAGCTCCAGATCCTCCATGATCGGGATGCGCGGGAACCCACCCACGCCGTCCAGGGCGGAGCGCCGGACGAACATCGCCTGGTCGCCGAAGATCCAGCCCAGCCGGCGGGCGCGGGCGTTCGAGGTGGCGGCGAGGCAGCGCAGGGCCGGCCCGCCCCGGTCGAAGCGCAGGGTCAGCCCGCCCCCGACCACGGCCGGGTCGGCGAGCGCCGCGCGGAGCTGCCCCAGCGCGGCCGGGGCGACGACGGCATCCACGTGGTGCACCCAGAGCACGTCACCGGTGCTGGCCGTGGCGCCCTCGGCGAGCTGGCCGCCCCGGCCGGGAGGGCTGCGTACCAGCCGCGCGGGTGGGCGCACGAGGTCGGGGGTGCCGTCGACGGAGCCGCCGTCCACGACGATCAGCTCGCAGCCCGGGAAGTCGCGCGCCAGGCGGTGGAGCACCGCCTCGATCCGGGGTGCCTCGTTCAGCACCGGAACCACGATGGAGACGGCCGCCGGTCCCGGCGTCCCCGCCGCACCGTCGGACCTCCGCGCCATCCCGCCCCCTCGCGCCGAACTGTCGCCGGATTGTGTCAGTCTGGTCACGCGACCGCGGGGTCGCTCGGCAGAGCGGGCGCACCCCGGCGGCGGTGACCCGGACGGAGGGCCGCGTCATGACCCGACTGGCGATCTGCGGCGGCACCTACTCCAACCCCTACGCGCTGCGCGCGTTCGTCGAGCAGGCGCGGGCCCGGGGCGCGGACCGGCTGTTCTGCCTGGGCGACTTCGGCGCGTACGGCGCCGAGCCCGAGGCGATCTGGCCGGTGCTGCTGG
>DASXJJ010000072.1:0-6885 GCA_036497465.1 Pseudonocardia sp.
GTACCGGCCGGGTCGGCATCGGGACGCGCGGCCGGGGGACGGCCGGTGTCCATGCGGTCGGCGTCGGGGTGGCCGGCGGCGGGGCGGCCGTTGCGATCGCCGCCGGGGCGGGGTCCCCGGTCCTCCGGCGAGGGGGCGATCCGGTCGGCCGGGCGGCCGTTGCGGTCGTCGGCGGGCCGGGCGCTCAGGTCGCCACCGCGCCGTCCGTCGCGGTCCTCGGCGGGCCGGGCGCTCAGGTCGCCACCGCGCCGGGCGGGGCGATCCGACCCGAGACCGGCGGGACGGTCGTCGGCGGCGGGGCGGCCGTTCCGCCCGTCCACGGGCCGACCGAGGTCGTCCCCCGGTGGGCCTGCCGGGGGCCGGCCGGTGGGATCGCCGGCCGCCGGACGACCGGAGCGATCGTCGGGGGCGGGGCGTCCGGGGCGGCCGTCCGCGGCGGGACGGCCGTCCGCGGCGGGACGGCCGTCGGCGGCGGGACGTCCGTCGGCTGGACGAGCGGGACGGTCGACGGGCGGCTGACCCGCCCGATCGTCGACCGGACGGGCGGTGCGCCCGTCCGCGGGGCGACCGGTGCGCTCGCCCGGGGGAGGTCCGCTGCGCTCACCCGAGGGAGGTCCGGCGCGCTCGTCCGCGGGACGCCCCGTGCGGTCGTCGGCCGTACGTCCGGTGCTGTCGTCAGCGGGACGTCCCTCGGCGCGGGCGGACGCGGCGGCGTGCGGGACCGACCGGTCCGCGGCGGGCGCCGATGGCTCGGCCGGGGCTCCGGTTGCGCCGGCGGGCGGGCCACCACGAGGGGCCGGCGACCGGCGCGGACCGGCGATCCGGGGCTGGTCGGTGAGCCGGGCGGCGGGCAGCGGGCCGGGCCGGCCGGTGCCCGCGGGCGTGCCGTTGGTGGCGTCGCCCGCGACCTCCGTCCCGTCCGGGTCGTCCGGGTCGATGCCCCGGTCCTCGGCGGCGTGCTCATTGCCGGGGTCCTCCCCGCCGAGGTCCTCGCCGGCCCAGGCCGCCATGCCGACCGGCTCGGCGCCGTCGGCGCCGAGCGCCTGCTCGTCCCCGTCCTCGTCCTCGGACGGTCGGCGCGGCGGTTCGGGGCGACGGGGCGGCTCGGCACCCAGGGCCGGCTCCGGGGGGAGCGGCCGATCGGGCGCGCCTCGGCGCGGCGGCTCGCCGTCCCGGGGCTGGTCGGCGCGCTCCTCGTCCGGCGGGAGGGGCGGCCGCGAACGGCGGGGCAGCTCGCCGGCCGGGCGCGTCCCGGCCGGGCCGCCGCGCGAGGGCAGACCGCTCTCCGGGCGGACTCGGGGCGTGTCGAGGCTCGAGCCCTCGACCGCCGAGCCGGCGGAGCGCCGGGGCAGCTCGGTGGCCGGCCGGCCGTCCGAGCCGGTGGGGGTCGCGCGGCGGGGCAGCGCCGCCGCTCCCGTGGCCGCCGCGGCGCCGTTGACCAGGCCGTTGGCCCCGGTGGGGGTAACGCCGTTGAGCCCGGTACCGGTGGCCTCGGCGCCGCGGCGGCCGGCCGGCCGGCCCGCACCCGCCGGCACGACCAGCGCGCCGGGGACGGTCACCAGGGCGGTCACCCCGTTGCTGGAGCGCGCCGGGTCGGCGCCGGCCAGCCGCACCCTGATGCCGTGCCGGACCGCCAGCCGGCCGACCACGAACAGGCCCATCCGCCGCGAGGTCGACACGTCCATCCCGCTGGAGCCGGCCAGCCGCTGGTTGACCGAGTCGAGCTCGGTGGGCGGCATCCCCACGCCCTCGTCGGCGATCTCGATCATCAGCTCGCCGTCCGCCGAGCTGACGCCGCTGACCACCACCTGGGTGTCCGGCGCGGAGAAGCTCGTCGCGTTCTCCAGCAGCTCGGCCACCAGGTGCACCATGTCGCTCGCCGCCCGGCCGACCAGGTCCACCCTCGGCGGCTGCTGCACCACAACTCGCTGGTACTGCTCGATCTCGGACACCGCGGCGCGCAACACGTCCACCAGCGGGACCTGCTGGCTGCCGCGCTTCATCACGTCGCTGCCCGCCAGCACCAGCAGGTTCTCGCTGTTGCGGCGCATGCGGGTGGCCAGGTGGTCGAGCTGGAACAGGTTGGCCAGCTGGTCGGAGTCCTGCTCGTTCCGCTCCAGCCGCTCGATCAGCTGCAGCTGCCGCTCGACCAGGCTCTGGCTGCGCCGGGACAGGTTGACGAACATGCTGCTGACGCCGGTCTGCAGGGTGGCCTGCTCGGCGGCGAGCCGGACGGCCTGCCCGTGCACCGCGTCGAACGCCCGTGCCACCTGCCCGAACTCCTCGGTGGTGTGCACCGGGACGGGCTTGACGTCGATGTCCGGCACCTCGCCGGCGCGCATGCTCTGCACCGCGTTCGGCAGCCGCCGCTCGGCCACGTCCAGCGCCGTCGTCCGCAGCACCCGCAGCGGCCGCAGCATCGAGCGGCCGATCAGGAACACCACCGCGGCGGCGACGAGCAGGGCCAGCAGCAGGATCACCGAGTTCACCCCGGCGGCGTTGTGCGCGCTGGCCTGCTCGGCGGCGCTGGTCGCCAGGATGCCGGAGCGCAGCCCGTTCTGACTGGTCCGCATCTCCGCAACTACGGACTTGGTGGCGCTGTCCCAGTCGCCGGGGCTGATCCCGAGCTGCCCCCGGCCCCCGATGCGGCTCAGCGCGGTCTGCTTGAGCTGCTGGCGCTGCTCGTTGGCCGGGCTGGTGACCCAACCGGCGTAGCGGGACTGCTGGCCGGCGTCCAGCGCGGCGCGGAACTGGTCGGTCGCGGTGCTCAGCCGGGCGTCGGTGGCCCGCACGGTGTCGGCGTCCGGCGGCAGCATCACGCCCCGCGCGATGGCCATCGAGATCACCGCGTGCTGCAGGGTGACCTGTTCCTGCGCGGAGGTGATCGCGGTGAGCCCGGCGGCCAGGCCGGCCAGGCCCGGGGTGTTCAGCTGCCGGTCCAGCGCGGCCTCGAACACCGTCACCGGCTCGATCAGGCCGGTGTACTGGGCGATCACCGAGGGCGCGTCGGAGCCGGCCGCGGTCACCTTCTCCCGCAGCGAGCCGAGCCGGTCCAGGTTGTCGGTCAGCTGCCCGAAGGCGGCGGACGGTGCCCCGCCGAGCGAGGTGGGCTCGCCCACCGAGGAGCGCAGGTCGTTCACGGCGGTGTCGGTGCCGTCGAACTGCTGCCGCAGCGCGGTGCTGTCGCCCCGGTTGTTCTGCACGAAGATCGACGACTGGTCACGCTCGAACTGCAGCCGGACGATCAGCGCGGCCGTCTTCTCCTGCACCGCGACGAACCGGTCGCGGCCGGCGAGGTCGTCGGCCTCCCGGGTGCGGTCCGCGATGCGCAGCGCGCCCAGGGTGATGGCCAGCAACGTCGGCACCAACAGCACCGCGGCGAGCTTGACGGGCAGGCTCCAGTTCCGCGGCTGGAGCCGCGAGGAACTCCCCGCCGCCGTCTCCGGACTGCTCACGTTCGCGCCTTCCCGGGGGGCGTCGGACCGCTCCGGACGCCGGTCAGCGCCTGTTCCACATGTCCCCCGACACCGGTCTGGGCCTCACGACACACCCCCAAATTTGTGGGAGCCGCCCTGGGAGGCCGAGTAGGATCGTCATCGCCATTCGTGTCTTTCCAGTGCAAGGGCGCGAAGTATAGCGGCCGGTTAAGATCGCCCCTTCACACCCGGGTCGCGCCGCACCACGAGACCCACCCCCAGGTTTGCACGACGCGGGTCCGCCGTGACCTACTGGGGGCCAGCTCTACCCGGCCGGGTGGCCCCGCACCCGACATCCACCCCGGCGAAAGGATCGTCCGTGACCGACGGACCGCTCATCGTCCAGTCCGACAAGACGATGCTGCTGGAGATCGACCACCCGGCCGCCGCCGAGGCCCGGGGGGCGATCGCGCCGTTCGCCGAGCTGGAGCGCGCGCCCGAGCACGTGCACACCTACCGGGTCACGCCGCTGGCGCTGTGGAACGCGCGCGCCGCCGGCCACGACGCCGAGCAGGTGGTCGACGCGCTGGTCCGGTTCTCCCGGTACGCGGTGCCGCAGCCGCTGCTGGTCGACATCGTCGACACGATGGGCCGGTACGGCCGGCTGCAGCTGGTCAACTCGCCGGTGCACGGGCTGCTGCTGGTCTCCTTCGACCGCGCGGTACTCGAGGAGATCCTGCGGCACAAGAAGATCGCCCCGCTGCTCGGCAACCGGATCGACGACGACACCGTGGTGGTGCACCCCTCCGAGCGCGGCCACCTCAAGCAGGCGTTGCTCAAGGTGGGCTGGCCGGCCGAGGACCTGGCCGGCTACGTCGACGGCGAGGCGCACCCGATCGCGCTGAACGAGGAGGGCTGGCACCTGCGGGACTACCAGCGCGACGCGGTCACCGGCTTCTGGGCCGGCGGCTCCGGCGTCGTGGTGCTGCCCTGCGGCGCGGGGAAGACGCTGGTCGGCGCGGCGGCGATGGCCGAGGCGCAGGCGACCACGCTGATCCTGGTCACCAACACCGTGTCCGGCCGGCAGTGGAAGCGGGAGCTCATCGCGCGGACGTCGCTGACCGATGAGGAGATCGGCGAGTACTCCGGCGAGCGGAAGGAGATCCGCCCGGTGACCATCGCCACCTACCAGGTGATGACGCGCAAGTCGAAGGGTGAGTACCGCCACCTCGAGCTGTTCGACTCCCGCGACTGGGGTCTGATCGTCTACGACGAGGTGCACCTGCTGCCCGCCCCGGTGTTCCGGATGACCGCCGACCTCCAGTCCCGGCGCCGGCTCGGGCTCACCGCCACCCTGGTCCGCGAGGACGGCCGGGAGGGCGACGTCTTCTCGCTGATCGGCCCCAAGCGCTACGACGCCCCGTGGCGGGACATCGAGCAGCAGGGCTGGATCGCCCCGGCCGACTGCGTCGAGGTCCGGGTCACCCTCACCGACGCCGAGCGGCTGAGCTACGCCACCGCCGAGGCGGACGAGCGCTACAAGCTGGCCGCCACCGCCCGCACCAAGCTGCCCGTGGTGCAGGCCATCCTCGACCAGCACCCCGGCGAGCCGGCCCTGGTCATCGGCGCCTACCTCGACCAGCTGCACGAGCTCGGCGAGGGCCTGAACGCGCCCGTGGTGGAGGGATCGACCAAGAACAAGGAGCGCGAGGCGCTGTTCGACGCCTTCCGCTCCGGGGAGATCCCGCGCCTGGTGGTGTCGAAGGTGGCGAACTTCTCCATCGACCTGCCCGAGGCGTCGGTGGCGGTGCAGGTGTCCGGCACCTTCGGCTCGCGCCAGGAGGAGGCCCAGCGGCTGGGTCGGCTGCTGCGGCCCAAGGGTGACCACCGGCAGGCGCACTTCTACTCGGTCGTCTCCCGGGACACCCTCGACACCGAGTACGCCGCGCACCGGCAGCGTTTCCTGGCCGAGCAGGGCTACGCCTACCGGATCATGGACGCCGACGACCTGCTCGGCCCGCCGGTGCCCGACACCGGCGCCTGAGACGCGACCGCTCGGGGCCGGCCCGGAGGCGGTGGGGGTGCGGGGTCAGGGGCGTCTCCGGGCGCTGCCCTGAGGGCGGCCGCGCCTCCCGGCGGCACGCTGGTCGACATGAACGACACCGACCCCCGCTCCCGCCCGGCCCCGGCCGATCCCGAAGGCCCCACGGCCGCGGCCGACGTCGCTGACACCGAGGCCGAGCGCTCCGGCTCTGTGGACGCCGCATCCGGCTCCGGCCCCGCCGACTCCAGCCCCGCCGACTCCAGCCCCGCCGACTCCGGCTCGGCCTCTGCCTCCCGCGTCACTCCCCCGGCGCATGCCGGCCCGGCCACCGCTTACGTGCCTTCGGCGTACGCCGCCGGACCCCAGCCCGCCGGACCCCCACCCAAGGCGACCCCGGACGCGCCGGCTCCTGGCTACGCGCACCCGCGGGCACTGCCGCCGGGGTCCGGGGCGCCCGGCGAGCCCGCTCGCGGCCTGTCCGCACCGCTGCGCCGTAGCCGGCACGACCGGGTGCTCGCCGGCGTGTGCGGCGGCCTGGCGCGCAACCTCGGTGTCGACGCCGTCTGGCTGCGTCTGGCGCTGGTGCTGGCCACGGTGCTCGGCTTCGGCGCCGGCGTGATCATCTACATCGCGTGCTGGATCCTGATGCCCCGGGACGGCTGACCGGCGCCACCCGACCCGCCCGTCGTGAGCTCGCTGGGCCGGCCGCCGCCCCACCCGGCCCGGGCGGCCCACGCACAGCCCGGCACGCGCCCGGCACAGCCCACCGCAACGCCCGCCGCGGCCCGCCCCAACGCCCGGCACAGCCCCCCACCGGCGGAGTCCGGCCCAGACACCGCCCACGGGCGGCACAGACGCTGCAGTAGCTGTGTGGCCACCACGGGCCCTGTGCCGGCCCGCACGACGGCCGCCCGAGCGCCCCCGGCCACGCCGGCCCGCACGACGGCCACCCGCGCGCCCCGGCCCGGACATGCGTCAGGGGCGGCACCGGCGAACCGGTACCGCCCCTGACGGGAGTTGCTACCTGCGCCAGGCTGGACTCAGAAGTCCATCCCGCCCATGCCGCCGGTCGGGTCGCCGCCGGCCGGGGCCGACGACTTCTCCGGCTTATCCGCGATGACGGCCTCGGTGGTGAGGAACAGCGCCGCGATGGACGCCGCGTTCTGCAGCGCGGACCGGGTGACCTTGGCCGGGTCGATGATGCCGGCCTTGATCAGGTCCTTGTACTCGCCGGTGGCCGCGTCCAGACCCTCGCCGACGGCGAGGTTGCGCACCTTCTCCGCCACGACGCCGCCCTCGAGGCCGGCGTTGATGGCGATCTGCTTGAGCGGTGCCTCCAGCGCGACGCGCACGATGTTCGCGCCGGTCGCCTCGTCACCGTCCAGGCCGAGACCGTCGAACACGGTCGCGCCGGCCTGCAGCAGC
>DASXJJ010000073.1:0-6608 GCA_036497465.1 Pseudonocardia sp.
GGCGTGTCTGTCCATCCCGTACGCGGTGTCCGGACCGTTGCTGGCGGACCTGTTCCCGGCGAAGCTGCGCTACAGCGGGCTCGCCCTGTCGTCCAACATCGCCGGCATCGTCAGCGGGTTCGTGCCCCTCGTGGCCACCGCCCTGCAGGCCGCGACCGGCGGCGGCTCCTGGTCCGCCGCCGTACTGCTGATCGTCATCGCACTGACCACCACGCTGGGCGGCGCGCTGGCGCCCCGGCTGTCGCTGAGCCGGGACGAGGTGACCGCCGGTGGCTGAGCCGGTGGCTGAGTTGGTGGCTGGGTCGGTGGCTGGGTCGGTGGCTGAGCAGACCGCGGCGCTGGACCGGGCGCTGGGCAGCGGCACGGCCGCCGTGCTGCACCTGGACGTCGACCCCGCTGTCCTGGAGCCGCGCGGCACCTGCTGACGGGTCAGGTTCCGGTCCAGTCGGGACGCTGCCGGGACCCGAACAGCCGGACGCCCCGCGCGAAGTCGGCGCTGCCGTAGACGCGCTCCACCAGGTCGTCGCCCGGCGGCAGGTTCGCCCTGCGGAGCCGCGCGACCGCGCGCTTGGTGGCCCACATGGTCAGCGGGGCGTGCCCGGCCAACGTCCCGAGCACTCCGGCCAGCACCTCCTCCAGCGTCGAGCCGGCGGGAACCAACTCGGCGACGAACCCGGCCGCGTGCGCGTCGGCGCCGGTGAGGTAGCGCGCCCGCAGCAGCAGGTCCAGGGTGCGCGCCGGGCCGAGCTGCCCGACCAGCAGGGCGTAGGTGTCCATGGACAGGCAGTTGCCCAGTGTCCGGGCGATGGGCACGCCGAACCGCGCCGACTCGGTGGCCACCCGCAGGTCGCACGCGGCGGCCAGCGCCAGCCCGCCACCGAGGCAGTAGCCCTCGATCGCGGCGACGGTGGGAACGGCGGTGTCCTCCAGGCGGCGCACCACCCGGGTGATCCGCTCTTCGTACTCGACTCCGGCCGCCCCGTCGAACCCGGCGAACTGGGCGATATCGGTGCCCGAGACGAACGCCTTGCCACCGGCCCCGCGCAGCACCAACGCCCGGATGCCGTCGTCGGCGTCAGCAGTCTCGCACGCGTCGTAGAGACCCTGGTACATCGCGAAGGTCAGCGCGTTGTGGGCCTCGGGCCGGTTGAACGTCACCCGCAGCACCGCGCCGTCCCGCTCCACGTCCAGCTGATCCGTCATACCGCCGCTCCTGACTCGATCATCGCGTCGATCTCCACGGCGGAGTAGCCGAGCTCGCCGAGTACCGCTCGGGTGTGCTCGCCCAGCACCGGTCCCGCGCCGCCACGGCGCGCCGGGCCGCCGGACAGCCGCATCGGCGAGCCGAGCTGGCGAACCGGGTCGAGCTCGGCGTGCTCGGCGTCCCAGAAGTAGTCGCGCTGTGTGAGGTGGTCGTCGGTGAACACCTGGCCATAGTCGTTGATCGGCGCGCAGGGCACCCCCTCGGCCTCCAGCGCCGCGACCAGCTCGGCGGCGGTGCGCCCCTCGGTGACCGCCTCGATGGCGGCGAGGAGCTCCGCGCGGTGGGTGTGCCGGGTGGCGGAGTCGGTGTAGCGCGGGTCGGCGAGCAGCTGGGGCCGATCCAGCGCGGTGCACAGGCCGGCCCAGGTTTTCGGGGTGATCGCGCCTAGGGTGACCCAGCCGTCCCGGCAGCGCACCGCCTGGTAGGGGGCCTGGGTCTGGTGCGCCGACCCGAGCGGCCGGCCGATCGCCCCGGTGGCGAAGTAGGTGCCCGCCTCCCACACCGCCAGCGACACCCCGGCCTCCAGCAGCGACACGTCGACCCGCTGGCCCCGCCCGTCCCGGTCCCGCTGGCGCAGCGCGGCGGTCACCGCGAGCGCGGTGTACAGCCCGCTGACCAGGTCGCAGATCGGCACACCGACCTTGGCCGGGTCGCCGTCCGGGATCCCGGTGATGCTCAGCAACCCGGACCGCGCCTGCGCCATGATGTCCAGTCCGGGGCGGTCGGCGAGCGGGCCGTCCTGGCCGAAACCGGACGCGGAGGCGTAGACCAGCGCCGGATACCGCTCCGCGAGCTCGTCCGGCCCGAGGCCGAGCCGGCTCAGCGCGCCGGGCCGCAGGTTCTCCACCAGTGCGTCGGCGCCGCCCACCAGGCGCAGGAACGCACCCCGGCCGGTGGCCGATTTCAGGTCCAGCGCGACCGACTCCTTGTTCCGGTTGAGCCGGGCGAACGGCGAGCTGTGCCGCCGCTCCCCAGCCCCGGACGCGGGCCCGGCCGCGGGCCCGGACAGGAACGGCCCGGTGGCCCGGGTCGGGTCCGGGGCGGCCGGGTTCTCTACCTTGATCACCCGGGCGCCCAGGTCGGCGAGCTGCATGGTGGCGAACGGCGCCGCCATGAAGACCCCGATCTCGAGCACGGTCAGGCCGGCCAGCGGCCCCTCAGGAACAGACGTCATCCCCCCAGCCAACCCGGAACCACCAACAACAGCCAGGTGACGGTCGGCGCAATGGCGACCATGGAGAAGCCCCAGGCCATCAGCCGGCGGTACACGTAGTCCCTGCGCTCCTCCGGGGCGTTCGCGGTGACCAGCGCACCCGAGGTGGAGAACGGGCTGGAGTCCACCACCGAGGCCGAGATGGCCAGCGCGGTGATCAGGCCGACCGCGCCGACGTGACCGGCGAGCAGGAACGGCACCGCGAGCGGGATGAGCGCGCCCAGGATGCCGGTGGTGGAGGCGAACGCGGACACCGCCGCCCCGATGTAGCAGATCACCAACGCGGCGAGCAGCGGGACGCCGATGGTGGCCACCAGGTTGCCCAGGAACTTGATGGTGCCGATCTCCTGCAGCAGGTTGACGTAGGTGACGATGCCGCAGACCAGCAGCACCGTCGGCCAGGCGACCTGGGCCACCGCGCCCTTGTAGGTGTTCGGCGCGAGCAACGACAGCAGCACGGCCGCGGTGACGGCGAGCAGGCCGACGTCGAGCTGGAACGCCAACGCCCCGACCGCGAGCGCCACCAGCACCACCAGGGTGAGCACCCGGTTCAGGTCCAGCGACGTGACCGGTGGGTGCGCCGGCTCGGTGAACCCGGCTCCGGTGGCCCCGGTGGTCTGGGCCCGCGCCGCGCCCGGCCCACCGCCCGGTGCCACCTCGGTGGCGGCCGACGCGGTCTCCACCGTGGCGACCCGGCCGAGCAGCTCCCGGCCGCCGAAGATGAAGAACACGACCGCGTTGAGCAGCGTGTTGAAGATCAGGCTGCCCAGGAACAGGGTCAGCGGGCTGCCCGGCAGGTTGCTCTTCGCCACCACCCCGTTGGTGATCACGCCGAAGATGCTGAGCGGGGAGAACCCACCCGCGCTGGCGCCGTTGATGATGGACAGCCCCATCAGCACCGGGTTGATCCGGTGCCGCACGGCGAAGCTCAGCCCGACCGGCGCGATGATCGCCACCGCCGCGGGTACCACCGCGCCGAACGCGGTCAGCACGGCGGTGACCGCGAACATGATCCAGGGGATCAGCGCGATCCGGCCGCGCACGCCGCGCACCGCGATCTGGACCAACCAGTCGACGGTGCCGTTGGCCCTGGCGATCGCGAACAGGAAGGTGACCCCCACCAGGATGACGAACAGGTTGCCCGGGAAGTCGGCGAAGATCTTGTCGGCGACGTCGTCCGGCGGGCCGTCGAGCACCAGCGAACCGATGATGAAGGCCGCCACCAGGGAGAGGGCGCCGAGGTTGATCGGCAGCAGGGTGGCGATCACAAACGCCGCGACCAAGACGAGTATCGCGATGACGTGCACGGACATGGCAACGTCCTCCCGGCGGGCGGTGGCGGGTGGTCGGGCTGCCGCACAGGAGCCCGGCAGACCGCGCTATGTCGCAAATTCCGGAATGCGGAAATCGTGTTCCGAAACTAGTATGGTTCGCGTTGACAGTCGTCGTCAAGATCGCAGCGGGGGCACCTTGGCCAGCACCGGAGGGCCTCATTTCCTGCAGATCCCCGGGCCGACGAACGTGCCGGACCGGGTCTTGCGGGCGATCTCGGCGCCGACCATCGATCACCGGGGGCCGGACTTCGCGGCGCTGGTGAGCGAGCTGCTCCCCGCGCTGGGGCCGGTCTTCGGTACCGCCGGCCCGGTGGTGATCTACCCGTCCTCCGGTACCGGCGCCTGGGAGGCCGCCCTGGTCAACACGCTGTCCCCGGGGGACCGGGTGCTGGCGTGCGACACCGGGCAGTTCGCCACGCTGTGGGCCCAGCTGGCCGGGCGGCTCGGCCTCACCGTCGAGCTCATCCCCGGCGACTGGCGCCACGGCGCGGACCCGGCGGAGATCGGCGCACGGCTGGCCGCCGACACCGGGCGGGAGATCAAAGCGGTGTGCCTGGTGCACAACGAGACCTCCACCGGGGTGACCAGCCGGGTGCCGGCGGTCCGGGCCGCGATGGACGCCGCCGGCCATCCGGCGCTGCTGCTCGTCGACACCATCTCCTCGCTGGCCTCGATCGACTACCGGCACGACGAGTGGGGCGTCGACGTCACCGTCGCCGGCTCGCAGAAGGGCCTGATGCTGCCGCCCGGGCTCGGTTTCAACGCGGTCAGCGACAAGGCTTTGGCTGCCAAGGAATCAGCCGCCAAGGAGTCGGCCGGACTCCCGTGCGGCTACTGGGACTGGACCCCGATCCTGGCGGCCAACGCGACCGGCTTCTTTCCCTACACCCCGGCCACCAACCTGCTCTACGGGCTGCGCGAGGCGCTCGCGATGCTCGCCGAGGAGGGCCTGCCGGCGGTGTTCGCCCGGCACCAACGGCACGCGGCGGCCACCCGGGCCGCGGTGCGCGCCTGGGGGCTGGAGGTGCTCTGCGCGGACGAGCGGGACCACTCCGGCTCGCTGACCGCGGTGCTGCTGCCCGCCGGCCACGATGCCGACGCGGTGCGGCGGATCATCCTGGAACGGTTCGACATGTCGCTGGGCACCGGCCTCGGGCGGCTGGCCGGCAAGGTGTTCCGGATCGGGCACCTGGGGCACTTCAACGACCTGACCCTGGCCGGCACGCTGGCCGGGGTGCAGCTGGGCCTGCAGCTCGGCGGTGTCCCGATCAAGCCCGGTGGGGTGGAGGCGGCGCTGGAGCTGCTGCGCGAGGCGACCGGATGACTGCCGCTGCCGGTGTCGACGACGGCGCGGACCTCGCTGCCGCACTCACCAGGGAGCTCGACGGCGAGGTCGCCTTCGACGACTACACCCGGCACCTGTACGCCAGGGACGCGAGCATGTACTCGATCACCCCGCGCGGTGTGGTCGCGCCCCGGCACGCCGACGACATCGCGGCCGCCGTCGCGGTGGCCGCCGAACACGGTGTGCCGGTGCTGCCCCGGGGCGCCGGCACCAGCCTGGCCGGGCAGACCGTCGGCGACGCCCTGGTACTCGACATGTCCCGGCACCTGAACAAGATCCTCGAGCTCGACCCGGTGGCCCGGACCGCGCGGGTGCAGCCCGGTG
This sequence comes from Pseudonocardia sp., assembly GCA_036497465.1. GTDB lineage: Bacteria > Actinomycetota > Actinomycetes > Mycobacteriales > Pseudonocardiaceae > Pseudonocardia. Next base: position 5,481 of record DASXJJ010000073.1, read on the forward strand.
TGGTGCAGAACCAGCTCAACCGGGCCGCCGCGGCGCACGGGCTGATGTTCGGCCCGGACACCTCCACCTCGAACCGGGCCACCCTCGGCGGGATGATCGGCAACAACTCGGCCGGCAGCGGCTCGGTCCGCTACGGCATGACGATCGATCACGTCCAGCGGCTCGAGGTGGTGCTCTCGGACGCCTCGCGGGCGTCGCTGCGCCCGGTCGACGAGCACCAGCGGGCGCACCTGGCGGGCCTCGGCACGCTGGAGGGCCAGCTCTACCGCGACCTGCCGATCCTGGTGGAGAAGTACCGGGACGCGATCGCCACCGGCTTCCCCCAGTCCTGGCGCCGGGCCGGCGGCTACCGGCTGGACCGGCTCGCGCGGGACGGCGACTTCGACCTCGCCCGGTTCGTGGTCGGCTCGGAGGGCACCCTGGTGCTGGTCACCGAGGCCGCCGTCGGGTTGGTGCCGAAGCCGGCCCACACGGTGATCGCGGTGGGCCATTTCCGGTCCACCCAGGCCGCGATCGCGGCCACCGAGGATGCGCTGGCCGGCGATCCGGCGGCGGTCGAGCTGATGGACCGGACGATCCTCGACCTGTCCCGACAGAAGATCGAGTACGCCGCTCTCGGCAAGATCCTGCACGACGACCCCGACGCGCTGCTGTTCGTCTCGTTCACCGGCGACGACCCGGCGCGCCTGGCCGGGCAGCTGGACGAGCTGGCGGCGCGCTGGGCACGGCACGGCCACGGTTACCACACGCTGCGTGCCGAGACGCCGGCCCAGCAGGGGGCGCTGCTGAAGGTGCGCAAGTCCGGGCTCGGGCTGCTGATGGCCGCCAGCACCGGCTCGAACCGGCCGCTGGCGTTCGTCGAGGACACCGCCGTGGACCCGGCCCGGCTCACCGCATACACCCAGCGGTTCGCCGCCGTCCTGGACCGGCACGGCATGCGGGCCGGGTTCTACGGGCACTGCTCGGTCGGCTGCCTGCACATCCGCCCGTTCGTGGACCTGTCCCGACCGGACGAGGTGGTCCGGATGCGCGCGGTGGCCGAGGAGATCCGCGACCTGGTCACCGAGTTCGGCGGCGCCAACTCCTCCGAGCACGGCGACGGGCTGGCCCGCAGCGAGTTCAACCGGC
>DASXJJ010000074.1:0-2611 GCA_036497465.1 Pseudonocardia sp.
ATGGGCGGTGCGTGGGGCAGGAGGAGGTCCGGGCCGCGGTTCGGCGCGCCCCGCGCTGCCCCTGCCCGCTGTCCTGGTGTTGCTGTCCGCCCTGCCGTTGCTGCTCGGCGCGGTGTCCGCCCCGGTCGTGCCCGCCGCGCCGGCCGCCGCGCCCGGGTCCGAGATCAGCCTGTCGCGGCAGGACGCGCGGCCCGGGGAGAAGGTCACGATCAGCGGCACCGAGTTCTCCGGCTGCCTGCCGGCCGGGTCACCCGGGTCGCGGGTGACGTTGGCCTGGCGGCCGGTCGTCGCCGTCCCCGGCCCGTACGCCCCGCTCGGGTCGGCCCCGGTCGACGGGCGTGGCGTGTTCGCCGGCTCGTTCGCGGTGCCGAAGGGCGCCCGACCCGGGGTGTACCAGGTCAGCGCGTCGTGCGCGCGCAAGCAGGGCACCGGGCGCAACCTGGTGGAGGACACCGCCAACCTGCGCGTCGTCCATACCGGCGCCCCGGGTGCCGCCGACGCCCCGGCGGCAGGCGCCGTACCTGCCGGCCAGGAGCCGGCCTCGCCGGCCGCCGCCGGGTCCGGCCGGGCGATGTTCGCCGACCGGGTCGCGGTGGTCCCGCTGTCCGGGGCAGGGGCCGCCGCGCTGCTGGTCGGGCTGGTGCTGTGGCTGGCCCGCCGCCGGCGGCGGAGCCGTCCGAGGGAGGTCGCGGTGGATGCCGTGGCGGTCCCGGGGCCGGTCCCCGAACCCAGGCTGCGGCAGGTCGGGATCGGTCGTACGGTCGCGCTTCGCGTCGAGGCGGTAGTCGAGCAGGGGCCACAGGACGTCCGATGGATCCGGGAGGGCAGTCCGGGATGACCTTCACCGAGCCGCTGACTGCGGTCGACGTGCTGTGGGGCGCCCGCGAGGAGGCGGTGCCGGGGGCGGTGCGCGCGCTCTACCACGCGCGGGTGTCCTCGGCGGTGCTGTCCGGGATCGGCCCGCTGGCCGTGCAGACCTACGACGTGCTCGACCACCGGATGGCCGAGGCGCTGCGCGAGCCGTTGGCCGTGGACCTCGGCGAGCTGGTGCTGCGGGCCTGGCGCGGGTACGGCGAGCTGCTCGCGGTGGCCCGGCGGACCCGCGACGAGCCCGGTCGCCCGGAGGACGTGGCGCTGGCCGAGCACGAGGTGACCTCCGAGCTGCGGCCCGGCGTGGAGGTGCGGGTGGACGGCTCCGCCTACACCACGGTGAGCTTCGACCTGGACATCGCGGTGCGGCTGCGCAGCGTCGTGGTGGCCGTGGACCGCGGCGCGGTGATCGGGTACCGAGGCGGTGACGCGGTGGCCCACGTCCGGCTCACGCTGCACGGCGTCACCCTGGCGGTCGGGCAGCGCCGGCTGGGGCTCGGCGAGCTGGTCCCGCTCGGCGGTGGCGTGCCGCTGGTGGCCCTGGTGGCCCCGCGACCGGGCGGCCCGCTCGGGCACGCCGTGCCCGATCCGCGTGGTGCGCCCCTCGAGGAGGCCCCGGCCGGCTGAGCGGCGAGTCATCGGCCACTCGCACGCGAGGGCACGACCGGTGCCGTGCGACCATGGGGGGACTCCCGCACCCAGAGGATCCGAGTGAGCACCGAAGCCGACACCCAGCGAGCGCCCGCGAGCGCCCGCGGAGGCGAGTGTTGAGCACCTTCGCCGACCGCACGTTCACCGCGCCCGAGCGCATCCGCAACTTCTGCATCATCGCGCACATCGACCACGGGAAGTCCACCCTGGCCGACCGCATGCTGCAGTACACCGGCGTGGTCGACGAGCGCAACTACCGCGCGCAGTACCTCGACCGGATGGACATCGAGCGCGAGCGCGGCATCACCATCAAGGCGCAGAACGTGCGCCTGCCGTGGAAGGTGTCCCTCGACGGCACCGACACCGAGCACGTCCTGCACCTGATCGACACCCCCGGCCACGTGGACTTCACCTACGAGGTGTCCCGGGCGCTGGAGGCGTGCGAGGGCGCGGTCCTGCTGGTCGACGCCGCGCAGGGGATCGAGGCCCAGACGCTGGCCAACCTGTACCTGGCGCTGGAGAAGGACCTCACGATCATCCCGGTCCTGAACAAGATCGACCTCCCGGCGGCCGACCCGGACCGCTACGCCGCCGAGCTGGCGCACATCATCGGCTGCGAGCCCGACGAGGTGCTGCGGGTCAGCGCCAAGACCGGCTCCGGGGTGCGCGAGCTGCTCGACGAGGTGGTCCGCGTGGTGCCGGCGCCGGTCGGCGACCCGGACGCCCCAGCCCGGGCGATGATCTTCGACTCGGTGTACGACACCTACCGCGGCGTGGTGACCTACATCCGGGTGGTGGACGGCCGGATCACCCCGCGCGAGCGGATCAAGATGATGTCCACCGGTGCCACCCACGAGCTGCTCGAGGTCGGCATCGTCTCCCCGGACGCCAAGCCCTCCGACGGGCTCGGGGTCGGTGAGGTGGGCTACCTGATCACCGGGGTGAAGGACGTCCGCCAGTCGAAGGTCGGCGACACCGTGACCTCGCTGCGGCACGGGGCGACCGAGGCGCTGACCGGCTACCGCGAGCCCCGGCCGATGGTCTACTCCGGGCTGTACCCGGTGGACGGCTCGGACTACCCGGAGCTGCG
>DASXJJ010000075.1:0-57068 GCA_036497465.1 Pseudonocardia sp.
TTATTTGTGAATAGTGTTGTCGGTGGTTTTAGCGTGAGGGAAACGCCCGGTCCCATTCCGAACCCGGAAGCTAAGCCTCACAGCGCCGATGGTACTGCACTCGGTAGGGTGTGGGAGAGTAGGACACCGCCGACATTCAACCTTCAGGGGTGTGTACGGGTGGAAACCGGTAGTTAGATCGGTGGTCCACCCGTACACACCCTTTTTTTGTTCTTTGTGTGTTGGTTCGGGCTACGGGCTCGTCGGCCCCTGTCTCGTAGGGTGTGTGCCATGGCAACGGACGGTCGACCAGAGTCACCCGGGCGTCGTGACGACGACGGTCGCCGCGACTCCCAGGGTTGGAAGTCGCGTGGTTCCGGACCACGCAAGGAGTCCGGTGGCCGTCCCGAGGGACGGAGCGGGCGCACCTCCCGGGACGATCGGACCGGCCGGGACTCCCGTCCGGATCGAGGGGAGCGGCGCCCGCGTACGGGCGAGGGCAGCGACCGGCCGGCGGGCCGGGGTGCGCCCGACCACCGGGACCGGCCGGGCCGGGACGGTGGACCCCGTGGCTACGACCGGCGTGACGCCGGCCGGCGCGATGACGATCGGAGCTCGGCCCGGGATGACGGGCGACCCTCGCGGGACGGTCGGTCCGGCTCGGGCTGGCAGGGACGCAGCCCGTCCCGCGACGACCGGGGACGCGGTGGGGCCGGCTGGCAGGACCGTGGCCGCGGGCGTGACGAGGACCGCGGTGGTTCGGGCTGGCAGGGGCGCGGGCCTCGACGTGACGAGGAGAGCCGCGGTGGCCGGCCCGGGCAGGATCGGCCGGGCCGCGACGACCGGGGCCGCGACGACCGGGGCCGCGACGACCGGAGCCGCGACGGCTCGGGGTGGCAGGGTTCGCGCCGCGACGATGGCGACAGCAGGCCCGACCGCGGCCCCCGGCACGACGGTCAGCAGGCCCGGGGTACCCGGTCCTGGGACGACCGTGGCCCGTCGTCCGGCGACCGCGGTGGCCGGGGCTGGCAGGGTCGGGACGACCGGCCGGGCCAGGGTTGGCGCGGTCCGTCCCGGGGCGGCGATCATCGCCGCCCCGGGACGGACCGCGGTGCGGGGCGTGACGGCGGCGGCCGCGACGGTGGTTACCCGGGGCGGCGCTCCGACGACCGGCCGCGTCGGTTCGACGAGGACCGCGGCCGAGGGGCTCGCCACGACGACCGAGGGTCGGGCTCGGAGCGGGGGCCTCGCCGGGACGATCGGGCGGGCCGGTCGTGGCAGGACCGGGACGCGGCGGGGGACCGGGGTCGCCGCGAGCCGGGTTCGCGGTTCGACGACGCTCGTGGTCGGGATCGTGGCGGCGAACGCTCGGCTCCCGGATTCCGGCGGGATGATCGGGGAGCCCGGAGCTGGCAGGATCGGGCACCTCGGCGGGACGACCGGGCCACGGGCGGGGACCCTCGCGACGATCGACGCGACCAGGACCGCTCTACCAGATTCGACGACAGCCGCGGGCGCGGTCCGGGCCGGGACGATCGGCGCGGGCCGTCCCGAGGACCTGCGGGGGACGGTAGACCGGGTCGGAGCTGGAGCGACCGCAAGGCCGGCGGGCGCGACGACGGCCGGCCTGGTCGCGGTTCGCCCGACCGGGGACCGGGCGGGCGCGAGAATGACCGCCGGGGCGCCCGGCACGACCGGGACCAGCGCCGGGACGCGCCACGGGACGCGGGTACGGGCGTCGGCGGAGATCCGGCCGCGCGGGGGGCACTGACGGAGGCCCCGCGCCCCGACCTCGCGCACGAGCGGTCCGACGATTCCGCACCGGCGGGCAGCCATGCGCCGCTTTCCGGATCCGAGGTGGCGCCGCCGGCCGACGCGACCACCGGCACCGGTGCGGATGGGCAGCTGTCCGCCCAGTCGTCGGCCGCCGCTCGCGACTCCGATGCGGATGGTGCGGAAGCGGCCCGCGTGGCGGCGGCACTGACCGGCACGACGCAGTCGGATCCGGCGGCAAGCGAGGGCGGGACGCCGAATGCCGGCGCGCCCGCCGCCTCGGGTGCGGAACGGCCGGTCGGGGTTCCCGACGGCCTGTCCCGCGACGGTGGGGGATCGGGCGACCCGGTCGACGGTCGGACCGACGGCGTCCCGGCTGTGCCGACGGCGAACGGTAGTGTCGCCGGGGACAGCGGTGTCGTCGGGGTCGGCGGTGGTGTCCGGGACGAGGGTGCCGCTCAGGGCGGCAGTGGTGATCAGGACTGGAAAGCTGGCTGGGTCGACAGTGCTGCCCGGGACAGCGGTGCCCTCCGGGACAACGGTGGCGAGCGCGGACCGGGCCATGCGGACCGGAACCGGCGCGCCGACGACCGGGGACGGCGGCCCGACGATCGGGGACGCGGCAACCGCCCGGCCCGTGATGACGGCGGTCGTGGCGGACCGCGGAACGGGCCGCCGCAGTCCGGTCCCCGGGACGCGCGGCGGGCTCGCGACGACGACCGTGCCCCCGTCCCGCCCGCACCGGAACTGCCCGAGGAGCTGGCCGAGGTCCGGTTGGATGCCGAGGTCCGGCGCGACCTGCTCGGCTTGCGGAAGGACGTCGCGGATCTGGTCGGCCAGCATCTCGTCGCGGCCGGCACGCTGCTCGAGGAGGACCCGGAACGCGCGCTCGCGCATGCCCGTTACGCCCGCACCAAGGCGGCGCGGCTCGCCGCCGTCCGGGAAGCCGTGGGCATCGCGGCCTACCACGCCGGGGAATGGGCGGAGGCCATCGCCGAGCTGCGGGCGGCGCGGCGGATGGGCGGCGGACCCGGCCACCTCGCCGTGATGGCCGACGCGGAGCGTGCGCTGGGCCGCCCGGAGCGGGCGATCGAGCTGTCGCGGGGGCTCGAGGCCCGTGAGCTCGACCGCGAGTCGGCGATCGAGCTGGTGATCGTCACCTCCGGAGCGCGCCGCGATCTCGGCGAGCGGGATGCCGCGGTGGTCGGGCTGCAGGTCGCCGAGCTGGATCCGGCCCGGCGCGACCCGTGGAGCGCGCGGCTGTTCTACGCCTACGCGGACGCGTTGCTGGCGGCCGACCGGCGGGACGAGGCGATCAACTGGTTCCTGAACGCCGTCGAGGCCGACGACGACGAGCTGACCGACGCGACCGAGCGTCTGGTCGAGCTGGCCGGCGACGACCTGGACTCCGTGGGCGCCGCCGCCCCGCTGCTCTCGGACGGGCCGGCTGGGGCCGCTGATCCCGCTGCCGCGACGACCGGAGTGGGATCGGCTGCTTCGGGTGGTGGCGCCGAGTCGGGGGGGGCGGCCGGGCTGGGCGGTTCGGTTGTATCAGACGGTTCGGTTGTGTCGGTTGTGTCGGACGGGTCGGGCGGGGCAGTTGCGCCTTCCGGTTCGGTCGGGCGGGACGCAGCGGACGGGCCGGACGCAGCGCACCGGTCGGCCCGGGCAGACGGGGTGGAGCAGCCGAGCGGGGCGGGCGCTTCGGCGGAGCCGGAACCTCAGGGCAGCGAACCACCTGGTCAGCGTGCGACGGACGAGAACGGCGACACCGACGTGGACGCCGGATCGGCGGTGGGCGACCACCTGAGCGGGCCGGGCCGGTGACGGTGCTGCGCGAGCGGTACCGGGCACTGCTGTTCGACCTGGACGGCACCCTGTTCCGCGGCCGCACGGCGGTCCCCGGTGCCGTGGCGGCGCTGTCCGACGCGGCGACCGCCGGCTGCCAGATCGGCTACCTGACGAACAACGGGTCGCGGAGCGGACCACAGGTGGTCGAACACCTGCGCGAGCTGGGTTTCGCCGCAACGGTGCGTGAGGTGATCACCAGCGGCCAGGCGGCCGCCCGGGTGCTCGCGCAGCGGCTGGCGCCGGGGTGCTCGGTGCTGGTCGTGGGCACCGAGTCGCTCGCGGCCGAGGTGACCGGTGCCGGGCTGCGGGTGACGCGCCGGGCCGAGGACGCCGACGCCGTGGTGCAGGGCCACTCGCCCGACACGGCGTGGCCCGTCCTCGCCGAAGCCTGCCTGGCGATCCGGGCCGGTGCGTTGTGGGTCGCGTGCAACATCGACGCGACCCTGCCCGACGAGCGCGGTGTGCTGCCCGGCAACGGGTCGATGGTCGCGGCTCTGGAACGGGCGACCGACCGGCATCCGGTGGTCGCGGGCAAGCCGGAACCTGCCCTCTTCCACGAGGCGGTGGCCCGTACCGGCATCCGCGAGGCGCTGGCCGTCGGGGACCGACTGGACACCGACATCCTCGGCGCGTACCGGGCCGGGCTGCCCAGCCTGCTCGTGCTCACCGGCGTCTCGGACGCCGCCGCGCTGCTCGCGGCGCCGGAGGAGCAGCGGCCGACCTACATCGGCGCCGACCTCGGCGCGCTGCGGGCGGACCCGCAAGGCTTGCGCCCGGCCGGCGATCCGCGCTGGTCGGTCCGCCCGGACGGCGCGACCCTCCGGCTCGGCGACGGCGACGGCGAAGGCGACGGCGGCGGCGACGGCGACGGCGGCGCGAGCCCGGAGGGCGATCCGGTCGGTGCGCTGCGCGCGCTCTGCGCCGTGCACTGGGAGCGTCGCGGCGGCCCCGTCACCGTGCGGGCGGACGGTGGCCGGGCCGCCGAGGCGCTGCGCGCGTTGGGGCTCGGCGACGGCCCCGATTCCGCTGCCGCCGCCGACAAGGCCGCCGCGACCGACGGGCGGGAAACGGCCGGCGACGCGGGCGCCGGGGGCGGGCTCGACGCCGGGCGGGCCGCTCACCGGCCGGTCGGCTAGCGTGGCACCGCGATGACCTCGGAAACGCCCCGGTCCCCGGAGCCGGCCAGGCCGGTGCCCGGCCCGCCGCCGCGCCGTCCCGTGCCCGCGCCGCCCCCGCGTGGGGCACCATCCGGTGCGTCCACCGCCACCTCCGACACCGTCGGCGCTGCTCCCCCGGGTGCTGATCCGGTCGCCGCCGGCTCCGGTGCGAACGCCGAGGGCGCGCGTGTCGGTGGCCCGGACGCGGTGACCCCGGACGCCGTGAGGTCGGACGCGGTGACCCCGGACGCCGTGGGCCAGGCCGATCTGGCCGCGGTCACCTCGGCGCTGGTCGGCCTGGACGGGCTGGAGCACCGGCCCACCGCCGGGCACGTCGCCGCCTTCGAGCGGGTGCACACCGCGCTGACCGACGCGCTGTCGGCGATCGACGGGGTCTGAGCCGGTGCCTCGTCGGGCGCGGCTGGATGCCGAGCTCGTGCGTCGAGGGCTGGCCCGGTCCCGCCAGCAGGCCGCCGAGCTGATCGCCGACGGCCGGGTGCTGGTGCGTGGTTCCGCGGCGACCAAGCCGGCCACCGCCGTGGAGATCGACGCGCCGGTGCTGGTCCGCGAGGTGCCCGGACCGGAGTGGGCGTCCCGGGGTGCGCTGAAGCTGGTCGGTGCCCTGGACGCGTTCGAACCGGCGGGGCTCGCCGTCGCCGGTCGCCGTTGCCTGGACGCCGGCGCGTCGACCGGGGGTTTCACCGACGTGCTGCTGCAGCGGGGCGCGGCCGCGGTGGTGGCCGCCGATGTCGGGTACGGGCAGCTGGTGTGGCGGCTGCGGACCGACGAGCGGGTGCATGTGCTGGACCGGACGAACGTCCGCGCGCTCACCCCGGAGGCCATCGACGGTCCCGTCCAGCTCACCGTGGCGGACCTGTCGTTCATCTCGCTGCGCACCGTGCTGCCCGCGCTGACCGCCTGCACGGCGCCGGACGGCGACCTGGTGCCGATGGTCAAGCCGCAGTTCGAGGTCGGCCGCCAGCGCCTGGGCTCGGGCGGTGTGGTCCGCGAGCCGGAGCTGCGGCTGGCGGCGCTGCGCGAGGTGGCCACCGCGGCGGTGGTGCACGGCTGGGCGGTGCGGGGCGCCGTGGCCAGCCCGGCGCCCGGGCCGGCGGGCAACGTGGAGTACTTCGTGTGGTTCCGGCGCGCGGCCGAGGCCGGCGACACCGAGGATCAGCACAATGTGGAGGCCATGCTCGAACAGGCGGTACGGGAGGGCCCTCAGTGACGCGTGAGGCGTTGTTGGTGGTGCACGCGGGACGCAAGGTGAACCAGGAGGTCGCCGCCGGGGTGGTTCGCCGTCTCGCGGAGGCCGGAATCCGGCTACGGCTGTTCGCCGACGAGTGGTCCGCGATGCCCGCCGACCTGCCGGCCGGGCTCCGGCCCAGGGAGGTGGAGTTCGGGCCGCAGGCGGCCGAGGGCGTGGAGGTGGTCCTGGTGCTCGGCGGCGACGGCACCCTGCTGCGCGCCTCCGAGCTGGCCCGGCCGGTGGGGGCGCCGCTGCTCGGGGTGAACATGGGTCACGTCGGCTTCCTCGCGGAGGCCGATCCGGAGTCGCTGGACGAGGCGGTCAACGCCGTGATCCACAACGACTACCACGTCGAGGAGCGAATGACCCTCGAGGCGGCGGTGGCGGTCAACGGCGGGCGGGTGCGGCGCAGCTGGGCGCTCAACGAGGCCTGCGTGGAGAAGACGAACCGGGGCCGGATCCTGGACGTCGTGCTCGAGGTCGACGGCCGGCCGGTCACCGGGTTCGGCTGTGACGGCGTGCTGTGCGCGACCCCGACCGGCTCCACGGCCTACGCCTTCTCGGCGGGCGGTCCGGTGGTGTGGCCGGAGGTGGAGGCGCTGATGCTGGTCCCGCTGACCGCGCACGCGCTGTTCGCCCGCCCACTGGTGGTCTCGCCGGACTCCGCGGTGGCGGTGGAGATCGACGCCCGGGGCCACCCCGCGGTGCTGGTGTGCGACGGCAGGCGCACGGTCGCGGTGCCGCCCGGGGCGCGGGTCGAGCTGAGCCGAGGTGAGCTGCCGGTCCGCCTGGTCCGCCTGCGTGACCAGCCGTTCACCGACCGGCTGGTGCGCAAGTTCAGCCTGCCGACCCGGGGCTGGCGCGGCGCTCCCACCCCGCCGAGGGCGTCCTGACGGTCGGCAAGCACCTTGCCGACGCCGGCCCGACCGACCGCCGGGCCGGCCGGCACCCTGCCGGCGGCGCCCTGATCGGCGGCCGACCCCGGCGCTCGGTCCGACCGGCCCCGGCTGGATGTCCCGGCGCGCGCCGGGGCGGGCCTGCGGGGTGCTGTCGGGGTGCCCACCTAGACTGCGCCCATGCTGGCCGAGATGCGGATCCAGGGCCTGGGCGTCATCGACGACGCCACGCTCGAGCCGCACCCGGGGTTGACGGTGCTCACCGGGGAGACCGGAGCCGGGAAGACGATGGTGGTCACCGGGTTGACGCTGCTCGGCGGGGGTCGGGCGGAGTCGTCCCGGGTGTCCGAGGGTGCCCGGCGCGCGCTGGTGGAGGGTCGCTTCGCCGCCGCGGGCGAGTCCGCGCTGAAGCTGGCCGAGGAGGTCGGCGCCGAGGCCGACGACGACGGCAGCCTCATCGCGGTGCGCACGGTGGGCTCCGACGGGCGCTCGCGGGCGCACCTGGGCGGCCGGTCGGTCCCGGTCGGGGTGCTGTCCCGGCTGGCCGAGGCGGTGCTCGCCGTGCACGGGCAGAACGACCAGCTGCGGCTGCTCCGCCCGGCCCAGCAGCGCGCGGTGCTGGACCGCTACGCCGGCGAACCGGTGTCCGGCCCGCTGGAGCGGTACCGCGGGGTGCGCGCCGACTGGCGCCGGGCCTGCGAGGAACTGGTCGAGCGGCGCGACGGCGCCCGTCAGCTGGCCCAGGAGGCCGACATGCTGCGGCACGGGCTGGAGGAGATCGAGCAGGTCGGCCCGCGGCCGGGCGAGGACGTCGCGCTGGTGGCGGAGGCCCGCAGGCTGGCAGCGGCCGACGACCTGCGCGCGTCCGCCGGCGGGGCCCGGGTGGCCGTGCTCGGCGGCGACGGGGCCGACCCCGGCGAGACGGCGCTGGCCGCCGACGGGTCGGAGCTGCCGGGTGCGCTGAGCCTGGTCGGCGAGGCGCGCCGGCTGCTGGGTGCCTCGGGCGACCCGGAGCTGGACAAGCTGGAGCCCCGGCTGGCCGAGGTGGCCGTGCTGCTCGGCGACGTGGCCGGCGACCTGTCCGGCTACCTCGACGCGCTGGACGCCGACCCGGAGCGGCTGCAGACGGTGCTGGCCCGGCAGGCCGAGCTGCGGGCGCTCACCCGCAAGTACGCCGCCGACACCGACGGCGTGCTGGAGTGGGCGCGGCGGGCCGGCGAGCGGCTGGAGGGCATCGACACCAGCGACGAGGCGATCACCGCGCTGCGCGGGCGTCGCGACGAGCTGGCCGTGGAGCTGGTCACGCTGGCCGAGCAGGTCTCGGCGGCCCGGCAGGAGGCGGCAGGGCGGCTGGCCGAGGCGGTCACCGGCGAGCTGGCCGGGCTGGCGATGCCCGACTCGGCGCTGCGGGTCACCCTGTCCCTCCGCGAGCTCGACGGTGCGGGCGAGGACGGCGCCGGGCTGCGGCTGGGCGGGCAGTGGGTGCAGGCCGGCCCGGACGGGGTGGACGAGGTGGAGCTGCGCCTGGTGCCGCACGCGGGCGCGCCACCGGTGCCGCTGCACAAGGGTGCCTCGGGCGGCGAGCTGTCCCGGGTGATGCTGGCGCTGGAGGTCGTGCTGGCCGACACCGACCCGGTGCCCACGATGGTGTTCGACGAGGTCGACGCGGGCGTCGGGGGCCGGGCGGCGGTGGAGATCGGCCGCCGGCTGGCCAGGCTGGCCGCGAGCCACCAGGTCATCGTGGTGACCCATCTGCCGCAGGTCGCGGCGTTCGCCGACCGGCACGTGGTGGTGGACAAGCGCACCGCGCCGGGTGGCCGGGTGCGCACGCTCAGCGAGGAGGAGCGGGTGGTCGAGCTGGCCCGGATGCTCGCCGGGCTCGACGACACCAGCACCGGGCGGGCGCACGCCGAGGAGCTGCTGGCCACCGCCACCGAGGAGAAGGACCGCCGGCGCCCCGGCCGTCGCCGGGTGGCCGCCTCGCGCTGACGGAACACCGGGGCCGACCCGGGCACCGCCACTCCCGATGGTCCTGAGGGCACGAGTGGGGGAGTTTCCACCCCTGGTCGAGTGACGGTTTTTGCGACGCGCGGTGCGAAATACCCGGAGAGTCGGCCTCGGGGGGACACCATTCGGTGCATGAGGATGTCCGGTCTGCTCCATCGGCCCCACCGAGAGTTGCCAGGCCTGTTCGGCGTGGCCCGGGTCGACCGCAACACCGATGCCCTGCTGCGCCGGGTCGGTCCCGGTGACATCGCCGTGCTGGACCAGATCGATCTGGACCGGACCACGGCGGAGGCGCTGGTGGACGCGCGGGTGGCGGCGGTGGTCAACGCCGCCCCGTCGATCTCCGGCCGCTTCCCCAACCTCGGCCCCGAGGTGCTGATGGCGGCCGGTGTCGAGCTGATCGACGACGCCGGGGACGACGTGCTGCGGGTGCTCCGCGACGGCGCGAAGCTGCGGGTGCTGGACGGCGGGGTCTTCCTCGGCGACAAACTGATGGCCCGCGGCGTGCCGCAGACCGGGCACTCGGTGGCCTGCGCGTTGCGCGACGCCAAGGAGGGGCTGGCGAACCAGCTCGAGGCGTTCTCCGCGAACACCATCGAGTTCATGCGCCAGGACCGGGCGTTGCTGCTGGACGGCGTCGGGGTGCCGGACGTGCAGGTGCGGATGGCCGGGCAGCACGTGGTCGTGGTGGCCACCGGCACCGACTACGCCGCCGACCTGGCCGGGTTGCGCCGCTACATCAGGGAGTACCACCCGGTGCTGATCGGGGTGGGTGCCGGCGCGGACGCGCTGTGGCAGGCCGGCTACCGGCCGCACCTGATCGTCGGGAACCCCTCTGAGATCTCCGACCGGGCGCTGACCAGCGGGGCCGACGTGGTGGTGCCGGCCTTCGCGGACGGCCACGCGCCCGGGCTGCACCGGGTCCAGGACCTCGGGGCGGGCGCGGTGACCTTCCCGTCCTGCGGCAACCCGGAGGATTTGGCGCTGCTGCTGGCCCACCACCACGGGGCGAACCTCGTCGTCACCGTGGGTTTCCAGGCCACGCTGGCGGAGTTCCTCGACCGGGCGCGGTCGGGCAGCAACGCCTCGACGTTCCTCACCCGGCTGCGGGTCGGCAGCCTGCTGGTGGACGGCAAGGCCGTCGCCGCGCTGCACCGCAGCCCGGTGTCAGCCGGCGCGGTACTGCTCCTGGTCATCGCGGTGCTGGTGGCGACCTGCGTGGCGCTGCTGGTCACCGGAGCCGGGCCGGCGATGATCGGCTACGCGGAACGCGGGCTGTCCGGGGTGAGCTCGGCCGTCGGGTCCTGGGTCGGGGCCGCCGCCGGGCACGTCACCGCCGGGTACGTCCCGGGCGGGCGGTGAGCCGACGATGATGACGCTGCGTTACCACATCGTGTCGCTGGCCGCCGTGCTGCTGGCGCTCGCCGTCGGGGTCGTGCTGGGCTCCACCAACGCCAGCCAGGGGCTCGTGTCCATGGTGGCCGGCGACCGGGGCGAGCTGACCAACCAGGTGCAGCAGCTCACCGCGGCGAACGGGGAGCTGCGCGCCGGCCAGCGGTCGGCCGACTCGTTCGCCGCGTCCGTCGCGCCGACCGTGGTGAAGGGCCAGCTGTCCGGGAAGACGGTGGCCCTGGTCGTCGCCGGCGGGGCCGACCCGGCCGCGCGCGACTCGGTGCGCCAGCTGCTCGGCGCCGCCGGGGCGACGGTGACCACCGAGGTCGGCCTGACCGACGCGGTCACCGACCCGGCGCGGGCCGACCAGCTGCGCGACCTGACCACCCGGCTGCTGCCCAGCGGCGCCCAGCTGCCCACCGCGACCGACGCCGGGGGACTGGTCGGCGGGCTGCTCGGCAACGTGCTGATGGCCAACCCGAAGGGCAACCAGCCCCGCGCGGCGCAGAGCCAGGCGGCCGCCGCGCTCGCCGGGCTGAGCAGCGCGGGCTTCCTCGCCCCCGGGGCGAAGCCGGGACCCGCGCAGCTCGCGGTGGTGCTCGCCGGCGCCCCTGGCACCGGGCCGGACGCGGCGGAGCGGGCCGCGACGATGGCCCGGCTGGCCACCGAGCTGGACCGCGCGGGTGGTGGCGCGGTGCTGGCCGGCGGAACCGGCTCGGCCGGGTCCTCGGGAGCGGTCGGCGTGGTCCGGGCGGACACCTCGTCGGCGTCGAACCTGTCGACGGTGGACGACGTGCAGCGGCCGATCGGCCAGGTGGCCACCGTGCTGGCCGCGCGGGAACAGGCCGACGGGCGCTCCGGGCGCTACGGCGACGCGCCGAGCGCGCAGGGTCCGGTCCCGGGCGGCTCGGTCGGCTGACCCGGCTCGTCCGGCGGTCCGACCTGCACGAAGGCGGCCGCCGGGGTGCCGGGCCGGCCGCCGCGACGCGCCGGGGCCCCGATCGGTGACGGGTTCTGCCCCCACGGGCCCGCCGTCGGTGTTACCGTGAGTGTCCGTGCAGACGCGCGCGACCAGGCATGTGTTCGTGACCGGCGGTGTCGCCTCCTCTCTCGGTAAGGGACTAACCGCCTCCAGCCTCGGCCAGTTGCTGACCTCCCGGGGCCTCCGGGTGATCATGCAGAAACTGGACCCCTACCTGAACGTCGATCCCGGCACGATGAACCCGTTCCAGCACGGTGAGGTCTTCGTCACCGAGGACGGGGCCGAGACCGATCTCGACATCGGCCACTACGAGCGGTTCCTGGACCGGGACCTGTCCGGCCGGGCCAACGTGACCACCGGGCAGATCTACTCCACGGTGATCGCCAAGGAACGCCGGGGCGAGTACCTGGGCGACACCGTGCAGGTCATCCCGCACATCACGAACGAGATCAAGGACCGGGTGCTGGCCATGGCCGCGCCGGACGCCGAGGGTGCCCGGCCGGACGTGGTGATCACCGAGGTCGGCGGCACGGTCGGGGACATCGAGTCGCTGCCGTTCCTGGAGGCGGTCCGCCAGGTGCGCCACGACGTCGGGCGGGACAACTGCTTCTTCCTGCACGTCTCCCTGGTGCCGTTCCTGGCGCCGTCCGGCGAGCTCAAGACCAAGCCGACCCAGCACTCGGTGGCGGCGCTGCGCAACATCGGCATCCAGCCCGACGCGCTGGTGCTGCGTGCGGACCGGGAGATCCCGGACGGCATGAAGCGCAAGATCAGCCTGATGTGCGACGTCGACACCGACGGGGTGGTGGCCGCGCCGGACGCCCCGTCGATCTACGACATCCCCCGGGTGCTGCACGCGGAGGGGCTGGACGCCTACGTGGTGCGCCGGCTCGGGCTGCCGTTCCGGGACGTCGACTGGGCGGTGTGGGGCGACCTGCTCGACCGGGTGCACCACCCCGACGAGTCGGTGCGCATCGCGCTGGTGGGCAAGTACGTGGACCTGCCCGACGCCTACCTCTCGGTCACCGAGGCGCTGCGCGCCGGTGGGTTCGCCCACCGGGCCAAGGTGGAGGTCGTCTGGGTCACCTCGGACGACTGCGAGGACGCCGGCGTGGCGACCGCGCTGACCGGTGTGGACGGCGTGCTCATCCCCGGCGGGTTCGGCATCCGGGGCATCGAGGGCAAGATCGGTGCGATCTCGTACGCGCGGCAACGCGGCATCCCGGTGCTCGGGCTGTGCCTCGGGCTGCAGTGCATGGTCATCGAGGTCGCTCGCTCGCTGGGCGGGCTGGACGGCGCGAGCTCCGCGGAGTTCGACCCGGACACCCCGCACCCGGTGATCGCCACCATGGCGGAGCAGGAGGACGTGGTGGCCGGCGAGCGGGACATGGGCGGCACCATGCGGCTGGGCGCCTACCAGGCGGTGCTGGGGGACGGCACGGTCACCGCGGCCGCGTACGGCGGCAACCGGGTGTCCGAGCGGCACCGGCACCGCTACGAGGTGTCCAACCGCTACCGCGACCGGCTCACCCAGGCCGGCCTGGTGCTGTCCGGTACCTCGCCGGACGGGCGGCTGGTGGAGTTCGTCGAGCTACCGGCGGAGACCCACCCGTTCTTCGTCGGCACCCAGGCCCACCCGGAGCTGAAGAGCCGCCCGACCCGCCCGCACCCGCTGTTCCGGGCGTTCGTGGCGGCCGCGCTCGACTACCGGCTCGCCGACCGGCTGCCGGTGGAGCTGCCGGCCCGGGAGCCGGAGCGGGCGGGTACCCGCCCGTGACCGGGCACGAGTTCGCGGTGCGCGACACGCGCGAGCTGTACCGGGGCCGGGTGATGGCGCTGCGGGCGGACGAGGTGGAGATGCCCGGCGGCCGGGTGGCCACCCGGGAGGTGGTCGAGCACCCGGGTGCGGTGGCGATCGCGGCGCTGGACGAGCGGCGGCGGCTGGCGGTGATCCGGCAGTACCGGCACCCGGTGCGGCGTCGGCTGGAGGAGCTGCCGGCCGGGCTGCTGGACGTGCCCGGTGAGCCGCCGTGGGAGGCCGCCGCGCGGGAGCTGGCCGAGGAGGCCGGGCTGGCCGCGGGGGAGTGGTCGGTGCTGGTCGACCTGGTGCCCTCGCCTGGGCTGTCCGACGAGAGCGTGCGGGTGTTCCTGGCCACCGGGTTGACCGAGGTGGACCGCCCGGACCTGGGCGACGACGAGGAGTCCGAGCTGCGGCTGTCCTGGCTGCCGGTGGACGACGCGGTGCGGTCGGTGCTCTCCGGCGAGATCGTCAACGCCGTGTCGGCCGCGGCGGTCCTGGCCGTGCACGCCGTGCTGACCGGCGCACACGGGACCCGCCCCGTCGACGCGCCGTGGCCGGACCGGCCGACCGCCTTCGCGGACGGCGGCCACCGTTCGGCGCGATCACCCGACCGTTAGGGTCCCCGGCGATTGGCACTGCTCCGGACGGGGTAGCTAGCCGCGAGCACGGAGGTGACGCATGACAACCAGCGACAGCGTGGAACTGAGCGGTCACGGACTGACCGAGGACACCCGCGAACGGCTGGACCAGGAGCTCGAGGTGCTGCGCAGCCAGCGCGCGGCGTTGGACACCGGCGGCGACGAGCTCGGCGTGGGCGACCGCGCGGACGACGCGGAGGCGTTGCGCCGCCGCGACGACGCGCAGAAGATCGACGAGCGGATCTCGGAGATCAACCGGATGCTCTACACCGGCGAAGCGCTCGTCGAGACCGACGCCGAGGGCCTGCCGGACGGCAGCACCATCACGCTGCGGCACGGGGACGGCGCGGTGGAGACGCTGCGCGCGGTGGCGATCACCGAGGCGGTGCCGGAGGGCGAGGAGGACAGCTCCCTCACCCTGGACAGCCCGCTGGGCCGGGCGATCGCCGGGCACAAGCCCGGTGACACGGTCAGCTACGAGACCCCGGAGGGCACCCGGCGCGCCGAGATCGTGGAGATCCACCCGCCGCGCCGGTGACGCCGGGACACGCGGCCCGGCTGTCGGCGGGCCGGTCGGGCACACCGAATACGATGTGCCGGTCATGGCGACAACGGGCTCCCGTTCGGCCCCGACGACCACGGTCGGCGGGCCCGTCGGGCTGACCGCGCCCCCGGTTCCGACACCGGTGGGCCGCCGGGCGGCCGCCTCCGGGGGACCCGTCTCGCCGTCGAGCTCCTTGCCCGGCGAGGACGAGCTGCCGCGTGGCCTCGCGGAGGTGCTGACCGGCTACCTCGACCACCTCGTGGTGGAGCGGGGCATCGCCGACAACACCCTCCGCTCGTACCGGCGCGACCTGCGGAGGTACGGGCGGTTCCTGGCCGCGCGGGGCGTGCCCGCGCTCGGCGCGGTGACCGAGGCGCTGGTCGGGGAGTTCCTGGCCACGCTGCGCGAGGGCGACGGCGAGCACCCGCCGCTGGCCGCGTCGTCCGCCGCCCGGACGCTGGTCGCCGTGCGCGGGCTGCACCGGTTCGCCGCGCGGGACGGTCTGGTGCCGGTCGACGTGGCCAGCGCGGTGCACCCGCCGACCCCGCCGCGCCGGCTGCCCAAGGCGCTGCCGGTGGACCGGGTGGAGCGGCTGCTGGAGGCCTGCGGTCCGGACGACCCGCTGAGCCTGCGGGACCGGGCGCTGCTGGAGCTGCTGTACTCCACCGGCGCGCGGATCTCCGAGGCGGTCGGGCTGGACCTGGACGAGGTCGACCGGAAGGACCGCAGCGTGGTGCTGTCCGGGAAGGGCGGCAAGCAGCGGATGGTCCCGGTCGGGCGGCCGGCCCTGGCCGCGCTGGACGCCTACCTGGTGCGCTCCCGCCCGGGCCTGGCCGCCCGGGGCCGGGGCACCCCCGCGCTGTTCCTCAACGCCCGGGGTGGCCGGCTGTCCCGGCAGAGCGCGTGGCAGGCGCTGCGCACCGCGGCCGAGCGCGCCGGGGTGACCGAGCCGGTGTCGCCGCACACCCTGCGCCACTCGTTCGCCACCCACCTGCTGGACGGCGGGGCGGACGTGCGGGTGGTGCAGGAGCTGCTCGGCCACGCGTCGGTGAGCACCACGCAGGTGTACACGCTGGTGACCGTCGACTCGCTGCGCCAGGTCTACACATTCGCCCATCCGCGCGCGCGCGGTTGAGCCGTCCGGCCCAGTGAGCCCGGTAAAGTGCCCGCAAAATATGGCCGTGTCCCGGCGGGTCGAGGTGGATCGCCCCGGAGCGCGGCCTACTCTGGTGTGTCGAGCACGAGTCCCCCTCGGGACACCGTCGGGGACCGGATGAGCCGAACGAGCGTCGGCGAGCGACCCCACGGAGCCCCCATGTCGACACCCCGGCCGATGGATCCGGGGCCGGCGCCGCTCGACGACCACGACGCCGCCCACCAGGCCGAACGCAAGACCGAACACGAGGCACCGCACGGCGTGGTCGCCGAGGGAGCCCCGGTCGTGACCGGTGCACCCGAGCCCGCGCCGCTGAGCTCGCACGGCCCGGCCCGGATCATCGCGGTGGCCAACCAGAAGGGCGGCGTGGGCAAGACCACGTCCACGATCAACCTGGGCGCCACGCTCGCCGAGTACGGCCGGCGGGTGCTGCTGGTGGACTTCGACCCGCAGGGCGCGCTGTCGGTCGGCCTCGGGGTGGCGCCGCACCAGCTGGACCGCACCGTGCACAACCTGCTGATCGGCAACGACTCGAAGATCGACGAAGTGATCATCCCGACCAAGGTGCCCGGGATGGACCTGCTGCCCAGCAACATCGACCTGTCGGCGGCCGAGGTGCAGCTGGTCAGCGAGGTGGGCAGGGAGCAGGCGCTGGGCCGCTCGCTGCGCCCGGTGCTGGGCGACTACGACATGATCCTCATCGACTGCCAGCCGTCCCTCGGCCTGCTCACCATCAACGCGTTGACCTGCGCGGACAGCGTGCTCATCCCGCTTGAGTGCGAGTACTTCAGCCTCCGCGGGGTGGCCCTGCTGATCGACACCATCGACAAGGTCCGGGACCGGCTCAACCCCCGGCTGGAGATCAGCGGCATCCTGGCCACCATGTTCGACCCGCGCACCCTGCACACCCGGGAGGTCCGCGAGCGGGTGCTCGAGGCGTTCGGCGACCTGGTCTTCGACGCCACGATCAACCGGACCGTCCGGTTCCCGGAGACCACCGTGGCCGGCGAGCCGATCACCCGGTGGGCGCCCAACTCTGCGGGCGCCACGGCGTACCGACAGCTGGCCCGGGAAGTGATCGCCCGCGAGGCCGCCCGGTGAGCGTCGTCGCCGATGCCACCGCGGAGCTGGAGGCCGTGCGGGACCCGGGCCAGGAGCTGTCCGCGCCCCGGTTCACCGTCCGCCTGCAGAATTTCACCGGGCCGTTCGACCTGCTGCTGCAGCTGATCAACCGGCACGAGCTGGACGTCACCGAGGTGGCGCTGCACCAGGTCACCGACGACTTCATCGCGCACACCCGCGCGCTGGCGGCCTCCGGCGACGCCGCCGACCTGGACGAGATCACCGAGTTCCTGGTCATCGCGGCCACCCTGCTCGACCTGAAGGCCGCCCGGCTGCTGCCCGGCGGCGACGTGGAGGACGTCGAGGACCTGGCCCTGCTGGAGGCCCGCGACCTGCTGTTCGCCCGGCTGCTGCAGTACCGGGCGTACAAGCAGGTTGCGGCGCTGTTCGTCGAGCTGGAGGCGTCGGCGCTGCGCCGCTTCCCGCGCTCGGTGTCCCTGGAGCCCCGGTACGCGGGGCTGCTGCCCGAGGTGATGCTCGGGATGGACGCCGACCGGTTCGCCGAGCTGGCGGCGACGGTGTTCCGGCCCAAGCCACCGCCGACGGTGTCGCTGGACCACCTGCACGCCGGCACGGTGTCGGTGCCCGAGCACATGGCGCTGCTGCGCGAGCGGCTCGCCGAGCTGGGGCGGGCCAGCTTCCACGAGCTCACCGACGACTGCGACGAGCCGCTGCTGGTGGTGGCCCGCTTCCTGGCCGTGCTCGAGCTCTACCGGGAGACCAGCGTGCAGCTGGAGCAGGACGAGGCGTTCGGCGAGCTGATGGTGACCTGGACCGGACCGGAGATCGGCGGATGAGCGCGATCGACCCCGCCGAGGCCCCGACCGAGGAGCTCGCGGACGAGCTGGCCGACGAGTTGGCCGACGACGCCGGGTTGGAGGCCGCGCTGGAGGCGTTGCTGCTGGTCGTGGACGAGCCCGCCGAGGAGGCGCACCTGGCGACCGCGCTGGGCCAGCCGGTGGAGCGGGTGGTCGCCGCGCTGCGCAGGCTGTCCGAGGACTACCACCGCGGCGGGCGGGGGATCGACCTGCGCCGGGTCGGCGGGGGCTGGCGGTTCTACACCCGCGACCGCTACGCCCCCTACGTGGAGCGGCTGCTGCGCGACGGCCAGCGCGCCAGGCTGACCCGGGCCGCGCTGGAGACACTCGCGGTGGTCGCCTACCGGCAGCCGGTGACCCGCGCGCGGGTCTCGGCGGTACGCGGTGTGAACTGCGACGGCGTCATGCGTACCCTGCTGACCAGGGGGCTGGTCGAGGAGAGCGGCGTCGACCAGCAGACGCAGGGCCTGTTGTACCGCACCACGGAGCTGTTCCTGGAGCGGCTGGGGCTGTCATCCCTGGCGGAGCTCCCGTCGCTGGCGCCGCTGCTCCCCGAGGTGGACGCAATCGACGATGTCTGACCAGCAGTACGTTCCCGACCGGGCCGCCGACGCGGCCACCGAGCAGCCCGGCATCCGGCTGCAGAAGGTGCTGTCCCAGGCCGGCGTGGCGTCGCGCCGGGCCGCCGAGGAGCTGATCGCCCAGGGCCGGGTGAGCGTCGACGGCGAGGTCATCCGGCAGATGGGCCGGCGGATCGACCCGACCGTCGCGGTGGTGCGGGTGGACGGTTCCCGGGTCGAGCTGCGCGAGGGCGTGGTGCACCTGGCGCTGAACAAGCCGCGCGGGATGCTGTCCGCGATGTCCGACGACCGGGACCGCCCGTGCGTGGGCGACCTCGTGGTCGGCCGGGACGACCGGCTGTTCCACGTCGGCCGGCTGGACGCCGACACCGAGGGTCTGCTGCTGCTCACCAACGACGGCGAGCTCGGGCACCGGCTGATGCACCCGTCGTTCGAGGTGCCCAAGACCTACCTCGCCGAGGTACCCGGCCCGATCCCGCGTGACCTGGGCAAACGGCTGCGCGAGGGCGTGGAGCTGGCCGACGGCGTCGTGCGGGTGGACTCGTTCCGGGTGGTCGACGCGCACGCCGGGCGGGCCATGGTCGAGCTGGTGCTGCACGAGGGACGCAAACACGTGGTGCGCAGGCTGCTCGACCAGGTCGGGCACCCGGTGCGCCGGCTGGTGCGCACCGCGATCGGCGACGTCGAGCTGGGCGCGCAGCGTCCGGGCACGCTGCGCCCGCTCAACCGTCCCGAGCTGGGCTCGCTCTACCGGCTCGTCGGGCTCTGAGCCGCCCGGCCCGGTGGGCGGCCCGTCCGCTACACCGAGGCCTGGTGGTCGCGCAGCACCCGGAGGGCCTCGTCGGCGTGCCGGTCGAACCTCGTCTCGCTCTTGATCACTTCCAGCACGCGGCGGTCCTGCCCGATCACGAACGTCTTCCGCTTGGTGTGCAGCGGCAGCAGCTTGCGCCACGCGCCGAACCGCTTGGCGACCTCGCCGCCGGCGTCGGAGAGCAGCGGGTAGCCGAACGCGTGGGTGGAGGAGAACGTCCGCTGCTTGGACACCCCGTCCGGGCTGATGCCCACCGGCCGCGCGCCCAGCTCGGCGAACTCGGCCGACAGGTCCCGGAAGTGGCAGGCCTCCTGGGTGCAGCCGCCGGTCATCGCGGCCGGGTAGAAGAACAGCACCACCGGCCCGTCGGCCAGCAGCGTGCTGAGCCTGCGGGGCGTGCCGTCCTGGTCGGCGAGCTCGAAGTCCTCGACCTGGTCACCGGGGTTCATCGGGCCTCCTTCTGGTCCGCCGGGCCGGCGCGACGCCGACCGGTGTCACCTGATCTTTCGCGGGAGAACCTAGCGCGGTTCAGTGCCGGAGGTCGCCCGACCGTATGGTGTCGGGCATGCCTGTCCGAGCGGTGCGCGGCGCCACCCAGGTGGATCATGACGATCGGGACGAGATCCTGGAGGCGGTGGCCGAGCTCGTCGCCGAGGTCCTGCAGCGCAACGGGTTGGCCGACGAGGACGTCATCTCCATGATGTTCACCGCCACGCCCGACCTGACCGCCGAGTTCCCGGCCTACGCGGCGCGGAAGATGGGGCTGTCCGACGTCCCGCTGCTCGGCGCCACCGAGATGGCCGTGCCGGGTGGCATGCCGAGGGTGCTGCGGCTGATGGCGCACGTGGAGACCGACCGCGCCAGGGCCGACATCCGCCACGTGTACCTGCGCGGCGCGGCCGCGCTGCGCACCGACCTGCCCCGCTGAGTCCGCCGGGCCGGGCGCCCAGGTGTCCGGCCGCTCACCCGGGCACGCGCCCCGGGCGCCGGACAGGGCACAATGGACACCCGTGGGTGCTGAGCGGTTGCGCGGGGTCGTTGCGCTGGACGGACCGTCCGGCACCGGGAAGTCCACGGTGGCCCGGCGGCTGGCCGGCCAGGTCGGCGCGCGGTACCTGGACACCGGCGCGATGTACCGGGCGGTAACGCTGGCGGTGCTGCGCGCGGGTCTCGACCCGGCCTCGGCCGAGGCGGAGCGGGTCGCCGGTGCCGCGACGGTGGAGGTCGGCACCGACCCGTCGGCGCCGTCCGTGCGGCTGGCCGGTGAGGACGTGTCCCGGGAGATCAGGGGTGAGGCGGTGACGGCCGCGGTGAGTGCGGTGTCGGCGCACGCCGAGGTGCGCAGGGCACTGGTCGACCAGCAGCGCGGCATCATCGCCGCGGCGCTGGCCGGCGAGCCCGGCGGCATCGTGGTGGAGGGCCGTGACATCGGCACCGTGGTCGCCCCGGAAGCCCCGCTGAAGGTGTACCTGACCGCGTCGGCCGAGGTGCGCGCGCACCGGCGGATGGGTCAGGACCGCAGGGCCGGGCGGGCGGGCGACCACGCCAGCACGCTCGTGTCGGTGCAGCGCCGCGACGAGCTCGACTCCGGCCGGGTGACGTCCCCGCTGCGCAGCGCCGCCGACGCGGTCACCCTGGACAGCACCGAACTCGACGTGGGCGGGGTGCTCGGCGCGCTGCGCGGCCTGCTGGGGGAGCGCCGGCTGCTGGCGCCGTGCCGGCCACCCGCGCCCCGGCGCCCGGCGTCCCGGCCGTCCGAGTCAGGGCCGCGCCGATGAGCCCGCGTCCGGCGCCGGCCGACCTGCCGCCCGGTAGCTGGCCGCCGCTGCACGACCTGGCCCGATGGATCGGCACCTGGCTGTTCCGGCCGATCTACCGGATGCACCGGCACGGCGCCCGGATCCCGGCCACCGGGCCGGTCGTGCTGGTGGCCAACCACAGCGCGTTCATCGACGGCCCGCTGCTCTACGGCGCGTTCGGCCGGCGCACGGTGTTCCTGGTCAAGAAGGAGATGTTCGCCGGGCCGCTGGCCTGGGTGCTGCCCCGGATCGGCCAGCTCGCGGTGGACCGGGGCCGGCCGGACCGGGCCCCGCTGATGGCCGCCCAGGCCATCCTGCGCGGCGGCGGGCTGGTGGCCGTCTTCCCCGAGGGCACCCGGGGCACCGGGGACATGACCTCGGCGCGCAGCGGGGCGGCCTGGCTGGCCCGCACCACCGGCGCGGTCGTGGTGCCGCTGGTCTGCCGGGGCACCCGCCGGCCGGACGGCGCCGGCCGCCGCTTCCGCCCGCGGGTCGACGTGGTGGTCGGCGAACCGTTCAGGGTCAGCGACAAGCGCGGCCGGACCGGGCTGACCGAGGCGACCGAACAGGTGAGGTCGGCGCTCGCCGGGCTCATCGTGGAACTGGACAGAACGCGCGACGCCGCCGGGGTACCGCCCGCCGAGCCCGCGCCGGAGGTGTGATGACGAGCGACGGCACGTGGTCCGACGAGTCCGAGCTGGCCGCGGCCGTCCTGGAGGACGACCCGGACGGCCCGACCGCGGTGCCCACGCCGGTGCTGGCGGTGGTCGGCCGCCCGAATGTGGGCAAGTCGACGCTGGTCAACCGGCTGATCGGGCGCCGCGAGGCCGTGGTGCAGGACGTGCCGGGGGTGACCAGGGACCGGGTGGCCTACGACGCCCAGTGGAACGGCCGGCGGTTCACGCTGGTCGACACCGGCGGGTGGGAGCCGGACGCGGAGGGGCTGCGCGCCTCGGTCGCCTCCCAGGCCGAGATGGCGATGGACACCGCGGACGCCGTGCTGCTGGTGGTGGACGCCCAGGTCGGTGCCACGGCCACCGAGGAAGCGGTCGCCCGGGTGCTGCGCCGCTCGGACCGCCCGGTGCTGCTGGTCGCGACCAAGGTCGACGACGAGCGGCTGGTGGCCGACACGGCGTCGTTGTGGTCGCTGGGCCTCGGCGAGCCCCGCGTGGTCAGCGGGCTGCACGGCCGGGGCTCCGGCGACCTGCTGGACGCGATCCTCGAGACGCTGCCGGAGACCCCGCGCGACCAGTTCGGCGCGGCGGCCGGCGGCCCGAGGCGGGTGGCGCTGGTCGGCAAGCCGAACGTCGGCAAGTCCAGCCTGCTCAATCGGCTGACCGGCGAGGAGCGCTCGGTGGTCGACTCGGTGGCCGGCACCACGGTCGACCCGGTCGACTCGCTGGTGGAGCTCGACGGCCAGGTGTGGCGGTTCGTGGACACCGCGGGCCTGCGCAAGCGGGTGCGCACCGCCAGTGGGATGGAGTACTACGCCAGCCTGCGCACGAGGTCGGCGATCGAGGCCGCCGAGGTCGTCGTCGTCCTGGTGGACGCCTCGGAACCGATGGCCGAGCAGGACCAGCGGGTGATCAGCATGGTCGAGGAGTCCGGCCGTGCCCTGGTGCTGGCCTACAACAAGTGGGACCTGGTCGACGAGGACCGGCGGCTGGCCATGCGCCGCGAGCTGGAGCGCGACCTGGTGCGGGTGCAGTGGGCCGAGCGGGTGAACGTGTCCGCGCTGACCGGCCGCGCGGTGAGCAAGATCGCGCCCGCGCTGCGCACCGCGCTGGAGTCCTGGGACCGGCGGGTGTCGACCGGCACGCTCAACGGCTGGCTGTCCGACGTGATCGCCGCGAAGCCGCCACCCGTGCGTGGCGGCAAGCAGCCCAAGGTTCTCTTCGCCACCCAGGCGCAGGCCCGGCCGCCGACGTTCGTGCTGTTCAGCAGCGGTTTCCTGGAGGCGTCCTACCGGCGGTTCCTGGAGCGGAGGCTGCGGGAGGACTTCGGCTTCACCGGAAGTCCGATCCGGATCTCGGTGCGGGTCCGGGAAAAGCGCCGCAGACAGTAGGATTGCTGTCCCCGGTGCCCGTCTCGGCAGGAGGTCGCCATGACTGTCCGGCCGCCCGAGAGCCCGGTGCGGATCGTGCTCGCCGACGACGAGCCGCTGTTGCGCGCCGGGCTGCGTGTGGTCCTCGAAGCCGAGGGCAGCGTGCGCGTGGTCGCAGAGGCCGCCGACGGCCGCGAGCTGCTCGACGCGGTGCGCGCGCACCACCCGCAGGTCGTGCTGGTCGACGTGCAGATGCCCGGGATGGACGGGTTCTCCGCGCTGCGCGAGCTGAGCCACCAGCCCGACCCGCCGCCGGCCGCCGTGCTCACCACGTTCGACCTCGACGGCTACGTCAGCGAGGCGCTGCGGCTGGGCGTGCAGGGGTTCCTGCTCAAGGACGCCGAGCCGGCCGCGCTGATCCGCGCCGTGCTCGACCTGGCCTCCGGCGGCGCGGTACTCGACCCCCGGATCACCGCGCGGCTGCTGCCCCGGCTGGTGTCCGGCGGCGGTGCCGAGCGGGTGCAGCCGAGCCTGGACGAGCTGACGCTGCGGGAACGCCAGGTGCTGTCCCGGATCGCGGCCGGCCAGTCCAACGCCGCGATCGGGGAGAGCCTCGGGCTGGCCGAGGCCACCGTCAAGAAGTACGTCTCCGCCGTGCTGGCCAAGCTCGGGGCGCAGAACCGGGTGCAGGCGGCGCTGCTCGCCCAGGGGCTCGGAATCGGATGATCGCGCCGCGCGGGGTCGTCCTGAAACCGGGCCCGTGGTGGCAGCAGGCACTGGGGGTGCTGCTGCCCGCCGCGATCGTGTGGTTGTCCGGCCCCGGCCCGTTCCGCTGGTCGCTGCCGGTGTCGCTGGCGGTGTGCGTGCTGCTGCCGCTGCGCTTCCGCGGGCCCCGGCTGATGGTCGCGGCCTGCGTCCCGGCGTTGGTGGCGGGGCTGGGCTGGGCGCCGAGCATGGTCGCGCTGTACACCCTGGGCCGGGCCACCGGGCGGCGCGCGGTGGCGCTGTTCTGGGCGGCGGTGTGCTGCGGGTCGGCCACCCTGACCGTGCTGTTCACCCAACACCTGCGCTGGCCGGACATGGTGCTCACCACACTGACGGCGTCGCTGTACAGCGGGGCGCCCGCCGTGCTCGGCATGCTGCTGACCACCCGGCAGGAGCTGCAGCGCAGCCTGCTCGCCCTGGAGGCCGCGCGGGAAGCCACCGTGGCCGCCCGCGAGGAGGTGGCCAGGGCGGCCGAGCGCGACCGGATCGGCCGGGAGATCCACGACTCCGTCGGCCACCACGCCACGATGATCGCCGTGGGGGCGGCCGCCCTCGCCGCGACCAGCAAGGACCCCGAGGCGCGCGAGGCGGCCGAGCGGCTGCGGGTGCTGGCCAAGCGGGCGCTGGCGGAGATGCGCGCCGCGCTGGGGCTGCTCGGCGCCGACTCCGAGCTGGGCTCCGGGATCGCCGCGCTGCCCGAGCTGGTGGCCCGCGCCCGGGAGACCGGCATGCACGTCAGGATGATCGGCCACGACACGCTCGGCCACGACATCCCGCTCGGCGTGCAGCGCACCGTCTACCGGCTGATCCAGGAGTCGCTGACCAACGCCGCCAAGCACGCCGAGGGCTCCGAGGTCGAGGTGCACGTGGAGCGGTGGGCGGCCGAGTTGCGGGTCACCGTGACCAACGACCGGCCGCCGAGGCCCAAGCTGGTGCTGCCCACCGCGCACAGCGGAGGCGGCCTCGCCGGCCTGGCCGAGCGGATGGGCCAGATGGGTGGCCGGTTGCGCGCCCGCCCCACCTCGAAGGGCGGCTTCTCGGTGCAGGGCCGGTTGCCCTCGCCGCCGCTCGACCCGGACCGCCGCCAGACCCCGGTGGCCGACCTCCCCGCGGTGCCCCCGGCCGGGTATACCAAAGTCGCCTCCGATCGGGCGACCAACGACGGTGGTGCCCCGAAGGAGTTACCCACACACTGAACAGGTGTTATCAAGTGCACGAGGGGTCGCCACGACCGGTTGTCAAGGTCGACCGCGAGGTGCGGTAGGCTCTCCCGTATGCCCCACGGGGCAGCCGGGACGTGGCGCAGCTTGGTAGCGCACTTGACTGGGGGTCAAGGGGTCGCAGGTTCAAATCCTGTCGTCCCGACGGTAAGGCGCAGGGCCCGTTGACTCGGGGGGAACCAGGTCAGCGGGCCTTTCGCCTGTCCGGGGTAGATCACGACGGGCCCCGACCACGCGCCGTTGGGGAGGCGCACGTCAGCCACTTCTCGGGCACGGCCCCGGACCCCTCAGGTGACCTTGTCGCCTCCGCTGCCAGGCCGTTCCGGGGGAGCTGCTCCGCCCGGGTGACAGCGCCGTGGCGTCGTGGGTCCCGGAGCCGGTAGCGGTGAGTCGTCGGCCGCCGTCCTCCAGTCGGGGAACAGCCGGTCGGCGTGGTCGTCGAGGAACACGAACCGGGCGAGGTTCGGCGGTGCGGACCCGCGGGCGAAGACGTCCGCGTAGAGCGCTCGTCCGAGAGTGTTGGCGCCGAGTTGTCCAGGTGCCTGTTCAGCACGACGGCCGGTGCACTGATCATGGCGTCCAGCAGCGCCTGGACGCTCTCCGGGACCTGCTGGCTTCCGGTGCGTCGACGTGCCGGCCGGGAACCGGCCCCGGTCGTGGCGGCTCGGGCCAGGTCGAACAGATGTGCCGTCTCCACCTCGTCGAGGCGCAGGGCGGCGGCGACCGCGTGCAGGACCTCGTCGGAGACTCCGGTGACGTTGCCGCGCTCGACCCGGACGTAGTACTCGGCGCTCACCCCGGCCAGCAGCGCGACCTCCTCACGGCGCAGGCCGGGGACCCGCCGACGCCCTCCGGCCGGAAGCCCGACCTGGTCAGGGGTGATCTTCGCGCGGCGCGTCATCAGGAAGTCCCTGATGTCCCCCTGGCGATCTCCACGGCCCCAGGTTAGGCCCACTCGCGCGCCCTGATGCAGGGGCTGCTGGTACCCCCGATAAGCGGGCACTGCCACGCGCACCCGATAGCCGGGAGGCTGGGTCGCGTCGCCCGATGCCGGTGACCGACCACGCCAGCCGGCCGAACCGAGACAGCAGGACGAGAGCGGCTGACCGATCATGCCCGACGTCGAACGAAATGAAGTGAGGACCATGGCTCCGGACACCATCGAGCACGTGAGCGTCAAGGCGCTGGACTGGGACATCGCGGCGGACATCTACTTCCCGCCGGGGTTCGACGAGTCGACGACGTATCCGGCGATCGTCAGCGCACACCCCATCGGGAGCTGCAAGGAACAGACCTCGGGCACCGTGTACGGCACGGCGCTGGCCCGGGAAGGGTTCGTGGTCATCGCGTTCGACGCGAGCTTCCAGGACGCCAGCGGTGGGGAACCCCGGTTCATCGAGGATCCGACCCTGCGGGTCCAGGACTTCAGCCACGTCATCGACCACCTGGTCACGCTGCCCTACGTCGACGAGAACCGCATCGGGGTGCTCGGCATCTGCGGCGGCGGGTACGCGATCAACGCGACGATGACCGAACGGCGCATCGGGGCGGTCGGCTCGGTGACCGGTGTCAACTACGGCCGCCTGATGCACGAGTCGTTCACCGGCTACGACCCCATCGGCGCGCTGGATGCCATGGCCGCGCAGCGCACCGCCGAGGCACGTGGCGCGGAGCCGAGGGTGGACAACCTGCTGCCCCCCTCCCCGGAGGAGGCGAAGCGGAACGGCCTGACCGAGATCGACGTCTACGAGGCGACCGGGCCGAGGTGCTGCTCACCCGGCCCCTCATGGTGGTCGTCGGCGACAGGCCGGGTGCGTTCGGTGCCTACCGGGACGGCCTGGAGATCATCCGCAGGGCCCGCTCGGAGAGCAAGGAGTTGGTGGTGGCCGAGGGCTGGTCGCACTACGACCTGTACGACCAGCCGGAGCCGGTGGCCCAGGCCCTGGCGAAGCTGGCCCCGTCCTACCAGGAGAACCTCTGACGAGGTCAGCGAGCGAGCGATGAGTTCGCGGGGGTTGTGCGGTCTGCATTCTCGACAGCGGTGGGCGCGGTTGAGCGCGAGCGACAGCCACAGCCACAGCCACAGCCACAGCCACAGCCACAGCCACAGCCACAGCCACAGCCACAGCCACAGCCGAGGAGAGCACCATGACCGGCATCGTCCAGATCACCCTGTCGATGTCGCTCGACGGCTTCATCACCGGCCCGGACCCGGACCAGCGGCAACCACTCGGCGCCGGCGGCGCTGACCTGCTGCGCCCCGGCGGTACACCGGAGCTGGTCGAGGAGGTGCTGGCCGCAACCGGCGCCACGGTCGTCGGTCGCGCGATGTATGACCACGTGGACGGCTGGGGCGACGAACCACCCTTCACGATGCCCGTCTTCGTCGTCACCCACCGGCACCACGAGGTCCGGGTGGCGGGGCGGACGAACTTCACCTTCGTCGGCGACGTCGGGACCGCGGTCGCTCAGGCGAAGGTCGCGGCAGGCGAGAAGAACGTGTACATCGGCGGCGGGGCCAGCATCGCCGACCAAGCGCTGCGCCTCGGCCTGGTGGACGTGCTCGACCTGCACATCGAGCCGGTGCTCCTGGGCGGCGGCACTCGCCTCTTCGCCGACATCGGTGGCGAACCGATCGCACTCGAACGGACCAACCTGGTCGAGGGCGAACCCACGACCCACCTGCGGTTCCGGGTGTCGCGGTAGCCCGGTCAGCCGAGCGGTGCGGGCGCGGTCAGCCGGTGAGCTGGCTCGCGACCGCGTCGCGGTCGATGAGCGACCAGACCTGCGCGATACGCCCGGCCCGGAAGCGGTAGAACACGTGCTCGGCGAAGGAGATGCGCCGCCCGGTCGGCGCCAGGCCGAAGAGGGCGCCGGAGGGCGTGCAGTCGAACCACAGCCGGCATGCCACGACGTCGTCCCGGACGACCAGCAGGCGCACCTCGAAGCGCAGGTCCGGGACGGCCCTGGCGTCCGCCGCGATCATGTCGGCGTACCGCTGCCGAGTGAGCACCTCCCCGTTGTAGGTGAGCTCGTCCTGCACGAACTCGTCCAGGTCGCCGAACCGCCGCTCGTTCAGCACGTCGAGATACGCCAGGTACCTCGCCTCCAGAACCGCGTCGGGCACGGGCCCTCCCGTCGTCGATGGGTGCCCCTCACCGGCCGTGCGGCGCCCTGCCGGCGTCCGGATGAGGCACGGTGGTGGTGCCCTCGATCACGGCGCGGGCCAGCACGGTGAGGCGCTGGTTGTGCGAGCGGGCGTGACCGCGCAGCACCGTGAACGCCCGGTGCGGGCTCAGGTGCAGCCGCTCGGCGAGTACTCCCTTGGCCTGCTCGATGAGCACCCCGCTGGTCAGCGCGGTCTGCAGCTGGTCGATGAGCACGTCCTGGTTACGCACGGCGCGCTGCTGCAGCAGCCCGATCGTGGCCACATCGGACATCGCCTGTGCGACCCGGGTGGCCGCCGCATCCAGCCCGCCCGGGGCCGTCTGGAACAGGTTCAGCGCCCCGATGCACTGCTCGTGGTAGCGCAGCGGGACCGCGTTGACCGCCGCGAACCCGGTCTCTCCACAGGCTGGGGCGAACAGCGGCCACCGTTCGACGGCGCCTCTGATATCGGGGACCACCACCGCCTCGGCCCCCCGGTGACACTCCAGGCAGGGGCCTTCCTCGGCCTGCAGCTGGTAGAGCTCCAGCAGCCGGGTCTGCTCGCTGGTGGAGGCCATCACCCGCAGCTGCTGGTGGGGGTCGGCCAGCATCAACCCGACGGCGTCCACCTCGAGAAGGTCCATGCACCGCTCGCACAGCCGGTGCAGGAACTCCACCACGTCGAACTCCGCGACCAGGGTGTCTGCCAGCTCGACAAACGTCTGGGCCAGGTTCTCCTCTTGGCGCATCCTCCATCACCACCACAACCGGTCCGGCCCTCTACGGAACCTAGCGAACCTCCACGGTAGTCGCCGGGAGCGTTCAAGACGGCACGCGCGCGAGACAATGACCCGGTCGGCGCGGTCAGTTGACTTGATCGGGGACCGTGTCGAGCGGCCGGTCATAGTTCACCTGATCGGGTGGCGACTTCAGCCTTATCCGCTCGTTATCGGTGATGTAGGGCATATGCCGGTGCGGCCACACCCCCGCCCACCGGCTCGCTCAGCTGAATCTGCAACGACACGATGCCGCGTTGCCGCCTGCCCAGAATGGTGAGCGCCGGTCAGATCGGAGCGCCGTGAGCTGCTCGCACACCGAAGAATGTCCGCTCTTCCCGTTGCTCAACGCGAGCGTGGGTGGCTGGCGCAACTGCTACTGCGACAGCGAGAACGGCTGGCGCGACTGCGCGCGGTACCAGCTCTCGCTCAGCGGCCGGCGGGTGCCGATCACGCTGCTCCCGAACGGGAAGGACGCCGCCCACCTGGGACGCGAGGCCGCGCGGGCCGGCGAGGCGCAGCCGCAGTCGCAGTCGAGGGCCGCCCCCCGGCAGCCACCGCCGACCCGGCCGCACCCGGGGCAGGCGCCCCGGCCCTACCCGGGGCAGGCGCCCCGGCCGCAGGCCGGTCCGGCGCAGGCCACGATCCCCAGGCCGCCGGTCGACCCGGCATCGGCACCCGCCCGACCGGCCAGGCCTGCTCCGGCCCGAGCGGCGCAACCCCCGGCACCCCCGAGGGTTCAGCCCGCGCAACCCGCGCCGCAGGCGTCCGGCTCGCGGCGCCCCTGGTGGACCCGATTCGTTGATTGGATGAGAGCCGCGTCATGAGCAACTACTGGCCCTGGTGGGCGGGCGCTATCGGGCTCGCTCTCCTCACCATCAATTACACGCTCATCACCGACCGCTCGCTCGGGGTGTCGTCGGCCTGGGACCGCGTGCTGCACTGGCGCTCCGAACGTCGCCTGGAGAAGCTGGACGCCCAGTTCAGCGACCAGAACGCCCTCGCCGAGGCGCTCGCCATGGCCACCGCGGCGGAGTTCGGAACCCACCCCGGGGCGCCCACGCCGCCGCCGGCCCCGGGTGCGCCCGCGCCGCCGCCGGCGCAGGCCGCCGGCTCGGTCAACGGCACTGCTCCCGCCCCGGCGCCGGCGCCCCTGGTGACCCAGGCCGCGCTGCTCGTGTCGGTCTTCCTCGGCGGGCTGGTGGCCGCGGTCAGCTCCGGCCGGTTCGAGCTCCGCTGGGACATGGGTGACGGCTTCAGCGAACTCGTCACCAGCAACCCGACGACGATGGTCTGCGTGCTGTTCGTCGGCGGCCTGCTCGTCGGCTTCGGCACCCGCCTCGCCGGGGGATGCAGCTCGGGTCACGGACTGAGCGGCTGCGGGCGGCTGCGCCCGGTCAGCCTGGTCGCGACCGCCGTGTTCTTCGGCACCGCCGTGCTCGTGTCGTTCCTGCTGTGGAAGGTGATGTGACATGCGCACCCGAGGCGCCATCCTGTTCGCCAACATCATCACCGGGCTCGCTCTCGGCTACACCGTCACCAACATCGGGTTCGGTGACTACAGCGAGCTGAACCGCATGTTCACCTTCCAGGACCTGCGCATGTTCCTGTCCTTCGCGGGCGGCGTGGCGATCATCGTGGTGGCCTTCGCGCTGCTGGGGGTCCGCCGCACGCCGGGGCGCATCCACGCCGGTGTGGTGCCGGGCGCGGTGATGTTCGGCACCGGTTGGGCTATCTCCGGCGGCTGCCCGGCGATCCCCATCATCCAGGTCGCCAGCGGGTACCTCCCGGCGCTCGTGACGATCGCCGGCGTCATCGTCGGGATCCAACTGTGCCACTGGACCAACGCGAAGTACCTGCACCTCGACCGCGGCTCGTGCGGGCTGTAGGCGCTGGCGGACGCGGATGTCGAGCCGGTGGGAGTGCTCGCCGGGACGCCGCACTGATGGCCAACACGGTCGGGCCACGCGAGACGGCCTGACATGCGCGACGGACGGCGCCGCGATTGCTGCCCGGCGCCGTCCGCCACCCGACAGTGTCCAAGTTGCCGAGCGTGCACCATGCGCCGTTGTCAGGGTCTCGGCGGCAACCCACGCTGGTCGTGGGCTGGCGCAAACCTACGGCGTCGGCCCGCCTCGCGGCGTGCACGGCGAACAACCGGATCGCTGCCGTGGGATCCCACCAGGGGGGCCGTGGCTTCTCCACCGCCGCGACCGTGGCCTGCCGAGATCCCGTGCGACATGAGTACTCCGCCGCCCCGGGCGCCACAAGGGGTCAAACGGCGGCACCCCCGAACGGCTGTCGAGCGCAAGCCCCCGGCCGAACGCCGCACGGGCGCCACCCCACCGGCCTTCCGCGCGCTCCGGGTGGTGGAGGATGCTGGACCTCCCCGATCTCGGTGCCGTCGTCGTGTCGACGGCTGCCGCCCACCCACTGCCAGGAGGAACGCATGCGAAACGGTGTGTCGTTGGGAACCCTCGTGTGGATCATCATCGGACTGGTGGTCGCGCTCTCGCACAACTACCCGATCAACAATGCGTCGTCGCTCATCTCCTTCCTGCTGGCGCTGTTCCTGTGGCCGCTGGTCCTCCTCGGCGTCGACCTGCACATCAGCCTCGGTGTCTGACCGCGGGGAGGCGATCGCCCCGGGCCCCCGACCAGGGGCGTCCCCCTCGGCCCGGTCAGGGCGCCGGCTGGATGTTCTGGTTGAGGTGGAAGAGGTTGTGCGGGTCGTAGTCGGTCTTGGCCCGCCGTAGCCGCTCGTAGTTGGTGCCGTAGTTCTCCGGTGCGCGCTGTCCGTCGTCGTCACTCATGAAGTTGATGTAGCCGCCGGACATGCCCGAGTGCGGGTGCACGGCCGCGTAGTAGTCCTGGACCCACCGCGTGTTGGCCTCGTTGTCCGCCGGGTCGGGCCACATACCCGCGATCACGACGGCGAACTCGGCGTCGCGGTGCGCGAAGGCGGTGGCCTCCGGCGCCACCCGGTGCACCGCTCCGTTGATCGGGTAGATGTGCATCGTCGAGTTGACCACCGGGGTCCGCTTCCCGTGCTCGACGTGCGCGGTGATGGCCGGGTCGGTCAGCTCCCGGACGAAGTCGGCCTTCCAGTAGTGCTGCAGCCCGGGCGGCACCAGCCCGTCGAACGCGCCGTTGAGCGCCGGGTACGGCATCAGGCCGACATGCTCGGCCTTGACCTCGGCGGCTTCCCGCAGCGGCTTGAGCGCGTGCTCACCCTGCTCCGGCGGGCCGGTCCAGCAGGTCACCATCGCGCAGAACAGGTCACCGTGCCGGTCCTCCGGGACGAACGGCAGCGGCGGGGCGATCTGCCAGGCGAAGAACGCCCCGAGCGCCTCGGGCGCCTCGGCGATGTAGTCGCGGTAGCAGGCCATGACCGCCGGCGCGTCGTCCGCCTCGAAGAACATCGGGCCGCCGTACACCATGTCGACGTTGTGCAGGCCGTACTCCAGCGCGGTGACCACGCCGAAGTTTCCACCGCCGCCGCGCAGCGCCCAGAACAGGTCCTCGTTCTGGTCCGCGTTCGCGGTGCGGATCCGGCCGTCGGCGGTCACCACCTCGGCGCCGAGCAGGTTGTCGCAGGACAGCCCGCAGCCCCGGGCGAGGTAGCCGATCCCGCCGCCGAGGGTCAGCCCGCCGACACCGGTGGTGGAGATGACGCCACCGGTGGTGGCCAGGCCGAACGGGTGGGTGGCGTGGTCGAAGTCGCCCCAGGTGGCGCCGCCGCCGGCCCGGGCGGTCTTGCGGGTCGGGTCGACGAACACGTTGTTGAGCAGGCTCAGATCGAGCACCACGCCACCGTCGCAGGTGCCGAAGCCGGGCACGCTGTGGCCGCCGCCGCGCACCGCGAGGTCGAGGTCGTTGTCCCGGGCGTAGTTGACCACGGCGGCGGCGTCCGCCGCGCCGGACGCGCGGACGATCACCGAGGGCCGTCGGTCGTGCATGAAGTTGTGGACGCGTCGGTGCTCGTCGTAGCCGTCGTCGCTCGGCTCGATGATCGGGCCACGTACCTGGGCTCGTAGCTCGTCGAGGCTGGACATTGGTCGCTCCCCATCGGTCGGTGTCGGGCTGGTGGCCCGATCGTGACCGGGGGGCGTTCCGGAATCGTTCCCGATCACCGCCGACCCGGCCACCCGGGTGACGCGGGTGGGGTCCAGCGCCCGGGTCGGCCGCTCGGGCGCGGCTGTGAGCGCGGTGACACCCGATGAGCCCAGCGCCGGTCACGGGAGGTCACCGGCGCCACCAGGTGATCACTCGGTTGGGCCTCGGTGTGCCGATCAGGGTTAGTTAGCCTAACCTGAGAAACAGTAAGGATGCCCTGACCGCAGCTCCCCGCCCAGCGACCCGCGGAGGCACACGCATGTCCGAGAGCCCGCTCGATGACGAGCGCGGAACCCGCCCCGTCCCGGTGACCGGGCGCCGCACCCGCCCGCCTCGGCCGGCACCCGTCGCGGCCGGACGGTCCGGGCCGGGGAGCACGGCGGGCCGGACGCATGTCTGAGCTGGCCGGCGGGCCGGGTACCGCGGCGGCGCGGGGGCCGGCGCCGGAGGCGGCCGGCTACGCCGAGACCAGCATCGGGCTGACGATGGACCCGGTGGCGGCCGGCACCGCGTTGGCCCGCCGTGCGCAGGATCCGTACGTACTGCTCGAGCGGCACGGGGAGGAGGCCGTGGCCTTCGGTGCCGCGGCCGAGATCGTGCTCGACCGGCAGGAGATCCGCTACCGGGTCGGCGAGCACCGCGGCCACGTTGCCACCGGGGGCGAGCCGCTGCAGCAGGTGCACGCGCTGCTCGCCGGCACCGGGCTGCGCGGGTGGCGGGCCTACGGCTGGTGCGCCTTCGAGCTCAGCCACCTGCTGCACGGCGACCCCGATGCGGCCGGCGACGAGCCGCTCGCGCACCTCGTGGTGCCCCGGTCCGAGGCGCGGCTGTCCGGACGGGAGGCCCGGTTGCGCGCGTTGCGCCCGGACGACCTCGCCGGCCTCTGCCGGGAGATCAGCACGCTGCCGGAGTCCCCGGGCGGCGTGACGTGCGAGACGCTGGCCGACGAGCGGTCCGGCCACGACGGCTACCTCGCCTCGGTGTCCCGGGCGATCGGGGACATCCGGGAACGGCGGTTCCAGAAGGTCATCCTCTCCCGGGTGGTGCCGGTGCCCGGTCGACCTGGCCGCCACCTACACGGCGGGTCGTGCCGCGAACACGCCGGCCCGCTCGTTCCTGCTCGACGTCGGCGGGTTGCGGGCCACCGGGTTCAGCCCGGAGACGGTCGTCGAGGTGACCGCCGACGGCGCCGTGTCGACCCGGCCGCTGGCCGGCACGCGGGCGCTCCACGGGGACCCGGAGAGCGACGCGCACCTGCGGGCGGAGCTGGTCAGCGACCCGAAGGAGGTCTTCGAGCACGCGCTGTCGGTGCGCGCCGCCCAGGACGAGCTGCGCACCGTGTGCGCGGACGGCTCGGTGCGGGTGGACGACTTCATGACGGTGCGCGAGCGGGGGAGCGTGCAGCACCTGGCCACCCGTTGTGACCGGCCGGCTGGCCGGCGGCCACAACGGGTGGCACGCGCTGGCCGGGGTGTTCCCCGCGGTCACCGCCTGCGGTCTGCCCAAGGCCGAGGCCTGCGGCGCGATCCACCGGTACGAGGCTCAGTCCCGGGGGCTGTACGGCGGCGCCGTGGTGGCCTGCGACGAGGACGGCTCGCTGGACGCCGCGCTGGTGCTGCGCACGGTGTTCGAGCGCGGCGGCCACACCTGGCTGCGGGCCGGAGCCGGCGTGGTGGAGCAGTCCACGCCGGAACGGGAGTTCGAGGAGACCAGGGAGAAGCTGCGCAGCATCAGCCGGTACCTGGTACCGGTCGGCGACCAGCGGCCCGTCGGCGGAGGAGCGGTGATCCGGTGAACGAGACGACCACGAGCGACAACCCCACCGAGGAGCTGCGCGCCACTCTGGCCGAGCTGCTCGAGGAGGAGCCCGAGGAGGTCGCGGCCAGCGGCAACCTGTTCGAGCTGGGCCTGGAGTCGATCACGCTGATGCAGCTCGTCGCCGGGTGGCGGCGGGGCGGCCTGCGGGTCGACTTCGCCGAGCTGGCCGAGCGGCCGACGCTGGCGGACTGGGAGCGGTTGCTGGCCGAGCGGAGGGCCGGCCCGCCGACCGGGACCGCGTCCGACACCCCCGGCTCCGACGGCGCCGACACCGGCGGGACTACTGGGATTTTTGAGACCGCTGTGTCTGTGAAGACCGCTGTGTCTGTGAAGACCGCTGTGTCTGTGGAGACCACTGGGGCCGACGCTGTCGGGACGGAGCCCGTGGCCGGCGCGGAGTTCGACCTCGCGCTGATGCAGCACGCCTACTGGGTCGGCCGCACCGAGGACCAGCGTCTGGGCGGGGTCTCGGCGCACCTGTACACCGAGTTCGACGGGCGCGGGGTGGACGCCGACCGGCTCGACGGCGCGCTGCGCGGGCTGATCGCGCGGCACGACATGCTCCGGGTACGGGTCAGCGACAACGGGCGGCAGCGGATCGCCGAGGAGTCGGGCTGGCGCGGGCTGGCCGTGAACGACCTGCGGGAGGTGCCCGCCGACGAGGCGGACCGGGTCCTCGAGTCGGTGCGCCAGCGCTACTCGCACCAGATGCTGGACATCGAGGCCGGCGAGGTGCTGGCCACCGCGCTGTCCCTGCTGCCGGGCGGGCGCACCCGGTTCCACGTGGACGTCGACATGGTGGCCGCCGACGCGGTGAGCTACCGGATGCTGCTGGCCGAGCTGGCCCGGCTGTACGCGTCCGGCGGGGACGGCGGCAACTGCCGGGACGGCCCGACCGCCGAGGCAGCGGCGCTGCCCCCGATCGGCTTCGGCTACCGGGAGTACCTGGCCGGCCGGCCGGTCGCGCGGCGGGAGACCGAGGAGCGGGCCGCCGCCTACTGGGCGGACCGGCTGGACGGGCTGCCCGGCGCGCCCGACCTGCCGCTGGCGACGCACCCCGAGCCCGGGCCGCCGAGGGCGGTCCGCAAGCACCTGAGGCTGGCGGCCGGGGAGTGGGAGACGCTCGCCGCGTCCGCCCGGGGGCACGGCGTCACGCTCGCCGCCACCGTGGCCGGGGTGTTCACCGAGGTGCTCGGGGCCTGGAGTGGCCAACCGAGGTTCCTGCTCAACGTGCCGATGTTCGACCGAGCCCCGGTGCACCCGGACGTCGAGCTGCTGGTCGGGGACTTCACCAGCTCGGTGCTGCTGGCCGTGGACCTCACCGAGCAGGCGCCGTTCGCCGGGCGGGTGCGCGCGCTGCAGGCCCAGCTGCACGCCGACGCGGCCCACGCGGACCACTCTGGCGTCGAGGTGCTGCGCGACCTGGCCCGGCGCCGGGGGGAGCAGGTGCTCGCGCCGGTCGTGTTCACTAGCGCGCTGAACCTGGGGGAGCTGTTCGCGCCCGAGGTCACCGAGCATTTCGGCGACGCGGCGTGGATCATCTCGCAGGGACCCCAGGTGCTGCTCGACGCGCAGGTCACCGAGGTGTCCGGCGGGCTGCTGGTGAACTGGGACGTGCGCGAGCCGCAGTTCGCCGAGGGCACGGTCGACGCGATGTTCGACGCCTTCGCCGGGTTGCTGTCCCGGCTGGCCGCCGAGCCGGAGGCGTGGACCGGCGCGGTCGGTGAGCTGCTGCCGGCCGACCAGCGCGCGGTACGCGAGCGGCTCAACGCGACCGCGGGTCCGGAGCCGGGGCCGGTGCTGCACGGGGGGTTCTTCGCCGCCGCGCGGTCCGCCCCGGATGCGCCGGCCCTGCTGGGCGACCCGGGGGAGGTGACCTACGGCGAGCTGGCCGGGCGGGCGCTGCGGGTGGCCGGGGCGCTGGCCGCGCGCGGGGTGGTCGAGGGCGACCCGGTCGGGGTCTCGCTGCCCAAGGGGCCCGACCAGGTCGTCGCGGTGCTCGGGGTGCTGGCCGCCGGGGGCACCTACGTGCCGGTCGGTGTCGAGCAGCCGCCCGCGCGGGTTGAGCGGATCGAGGCCGTCGCCGGCTACCGGGTGCTGCTCACCGACCGGGCCGACCGGTCCGACCGGCCGACGGCGTTGGTGCTGGCGGACGCGCTCGCCGCCGAACCGCTCGCCGAGCCGGTCCTGCCCGACCCCGAGCAGCTCGGGTACGTGCTGTTCACCTCCGGCTCCACCGGCGAGCCCAAGGGTGTCGAGGTGCCGCACCGGGCCGCCATGGCCACCGTCCGCGAGCTGTGCGCGCGGTACGGGCTGCGGGCCGGTGACCGGACGCTGGCGCTGTCCGCGCTGGACTTCGACCTGTCGGTGTTCGACGTGTTCGCGGCGCTGTCGGTTGGCGCCGCGGTGGTCACGGTCGGCGAGGCCCAGCGCAGGGAGGCACACGAGTGGGTGCGGCTGGCCACCGAGCACCGGGTCACCGTCCTGAACTGCGTGCCGCAGCTGCTCGACGCGCTGCTGCGCGCCGCGGGCCCGGACGGGCTGGGTGCGCTGCGGGTGGTCCTGCTCGGCGGCGACCGGGTCGGGGTCGACCTTCCCGGCCGGTTGGCGTCGGCGGCCCCCGGGTGCCGGTTCGTCGGGCTGGGTGGCACCACCGAGACGGCCATCCACTCCACGGTGTGTGAGGTCGACCCGGGCCGGGTGCCCGCCGACTGGCAGTCGGTGCCCTACGGCGCGCCGCTGGGCGGGGTGGCGTTGCGGGTGGTCGACCACCTCGGCCGGGACTGCCCGGACTGGGTGCCCGGCGAGCTGTGGATCGGCGGTGCCGGCGTCGCCCGGGGCTACCGCGCCGACCCCGGGCGCACCGCCGACCGGTTCGTCGAGCGGGCCGGTCTGCGCTGGTACCGCACGGGCGACCTGGCCCGCTACCGACCCGGCGGCGACGTCGAGTTCCTCGGCCGCCGCGACGACCAGGTGAAGATCCGCGGGTTCCGGGTCGAGCTGGGCGAGGTGGAGGCGGCGCTGGCCGCGCTGGACGGGGTGCGGGCGGCGGCCGCGGTGCTGACCGGCGGCGCGACGCCCTCGCTGGGTGCCGCGATCGAGCTGGCCGGCGACGCCGGAGCGCCCGACGGGGAGGGGCTGGGCGAGGCCGAGCGTGCCGTGCGGGACGGGATGGATGCGCTGCTGCCGCCGCACATGGTCCCGGACCGCCTGGTGCGGGTGGAGCGGCTGCCGCTGACCGCCAACGGCAAGGTGGACCGGCGTGCGGTGCGCGAGCTGGTCGACCGGGCCACCGGGGCGGTGGCCGACCGGGTGCCCCCCAGGGACGACCTGGAGCGGGCGATCGCTCTGGTCTGGGCCGAGACCCTGCGCCGGCCCGGCCCGGACGAGGTCAGCGTCACCGAGGAGTTCTTCGCGGCCGGCGGTGACTCGCTGCTGGCGACCGCGCTGGTCAGCGAGCTGCGGGAGGCGCTGGACACCGTTGCGGTGTCGGTCCGGATGCTGTTCGGCGCGCCGACCGTCGCCGGGCTCGCGGAGCGGATGCGCGGTGCCGACCCGTCCGGTCGGCTGGACAAGGTCGCCGGCATCTTCTGCGAGATCGCCGAGATGTCCGACGACGAGGTCGCCGCGGCGCTGGGCTCCGGCGCCCCCGCCGACTCGGCCTCGGGAGGGGCCCCGACATCCGGCGGGCGGGACGGCTCGAACCGGGGGACCGCGCTGTGAGCGGGCCGGGCGGGCCGGGCTCGCCGCTGGACGGGTTCACCCCGTGGCCGGCCGAGTTCACCGCCCGCTACACCGAGGCCGGCTACTGGCGCGACGACGTGCTCGGCGAGCTGCCCCGGGCGTGGGCGGCGCGCTCCGGCGGGGCCACCGCGGTGGTGGACGGCGGCCCGGGCGGCGCCCGGCTGAGCTACGCGGAGCTGGAGCGGCGCGTCGAGCGGACGGCCGCCGGGCTGCGGGCGCTGGGCATCGCGCCGTCCGACCGGGTCGTGGTGCACCTGCCGAACGTGCTGGAGTTCGTGGTGGTGCTGTTCGCGCTGCCGCGGTGCGGAGCGGTGCCGGTGCTCGCGCTGCCGGCGCACCGGCACTCGGAGATCGAGCACTTCGTCGCGCTGTCCGGGGCGGTGGGCTACGTCGTCCCGGACCGCCACGAGGGCTTCGACTACCGCGAGCTCGCGGCGCGGGTCGCGGCCGGGGCTCCGTCGTTGCGGCACGTGCTGGTGGCGGGCGAGCCGGGCGGGTTCACCGGGCTGCACGAGCTGCCGGAGGGGAACCCGGGGCCGGCACCCGGGGTCGATCCGGCCGATGTGGCGGTGCTGCTCGTCTCGGGCGGCACCACCGGGAAGCCGAAGCTGATTCCGCGTACCCATCGCGACTACGCCTACAACGCGCGGGCCAGCGCCGAGGTGTGCGCGCTGACCGCCGGCGACGTGTACCTGGCCTGCCTGCCGATCGCGCACAACTTCCCGCTGGCCTGCCCGGGCCTGCTCGGCGCGCTGGGGGTCGGCGCCCGCGTGGTGCTGGCCCCGGCGCCCAGCCCGGACGTCGGCCTCGCGCTGGTCGAGCGGGAGCGGGTCACCGTGACCGCCCTGGTGCCGCCGATGGTGCGGATGTGGGTGGACACGGCGGCCTGGGACGACAGCGACCGGGCCAGCCTCCGGCTGCTGCAGGTGGGTGGCGCGAAGCTGGAGCAGCGGCTGGCCCGCCAGGTGACCCCGACCCTGGGCTGCGGCCTGCAACAGGTGTTCGGGATGGCCGAGGGGCTGCTCAACTACACCCGCCTGGACGACCCGGACGAGCTGGTCACCGCGACCCAGGGGCGGCCGCTGTGCCCGGGCGACGAGGTGCGGGTGGTGGACAGCTCCGGCGCCGACGTGTCGCCCGGGGAGGTCGGCGAGCTGTGGACCCGGGGGCCGTACACGCTGCGCGGCTACTACCGGGCGGCGGAGTACAACGCCGGGGCCTTCACCGAGGGCGGCTTCTACCGCTCCGGCGACCTGGTGCGGCAGCTGCCGTCCGGGCACCTGGTGGTGGCGGGGCGCAGCAAGGACGTGATCAACCGGGGCGGGGAGAACGTCTCCGCGGCCACCCTGGAGGACCACCTCGTCGAGCACCCCGCGATCCGCCAGGTCGCCGTGCTCGGGGTGCCCGACGAGAGCGTCGGCGAGCGGGTGTGCGCCGTGATCGTGCTGGGCGACGGGGTCGAGCGGCCGCCGAAGCTCAAGGAGCTGCGGGCCTTCCTCGCCGAGCGCGGGCTGGCCCGGTTCCTCACTCCAGACCGCCTGGTGGTGCGCGCCGACCTGCCGCTGACCGGCGTCGGGAAGATCGACAAGCGCCGGCTGTCGGCCCTGCTGGACGCGGGGTAGGGGCGGGGTAGCCAGTGAGCCGGACGGGCGCCGTCCGGCTCACCGTCAGGGGGTGACAGCGGCGGAGAGCTGGGGCAGCAACTGGGGCAGCGCCCACCGCAGGCTCAGCGGCGTCGGGTACACCAGGGCGGAGGCGAGCGTGTAGTCCACGGTGAGGTAGGCGTTACCCCGGACCGCGCGCAGGCCCTGGAACACCGGGTTGCGGGCCAGCCCGGCCAGGCCGGCCGGTGAGCCCGCCGCCAGGATCACGTCCGCGTCCACCAGCCGCATGTTCTCCTCGCTGACCGGTGCTCGTCCCGGCACGCCCGCCGTCGGCAGCGGTAGCACCGAGGGGGACATCCGCATGCCGAGCTCGACGAGGACCCGGACGGACACGTCGTCGGGGGAGTTCACCGCGACGATCCCGGACGCCCCGGGGGCGACCAGGTAGGTGAACGTCCTGCCGGTCAGCTCCGGCCGGGCCGCCTTCTGCTGCCCGATCCACGCCTGGGTGTCGGCGACGACCCTCCGGCCCTGCTCGGCCACCCCGAGCGCCCTGGCCACCGAGTCGAGGCTCTGCTGCCACGGGTCGTCGTTCGGGCCGCGCTGGTAGGACACGACCGGGGCGATCCGGGAGAGCATCTCGTGGCTCTGGTCCAGGTTGAAGTCCTTGGTGGCCAGGATCAGGTCCGGCCGCAGGGCGGCGATCGCCTCGAGCGGGTCGCCCTGGCGGGCGTCGAAGGCGGCCGGGGTCCGCCCGCCGAGCGCCGGGGCGGTCCAGGGCTGGATGTCGGTCGGCGCGTTGTTCCCCCGCCCGATGCCGACCGGGACTACCCCCAGCGACAGCGCGAAGTCGGCGTCGGCCGAGTCCATGGCCACTACCCGCACCGGCCTCTCGGGCACCGTGGTGGTGCCGAACCTGCCCGGCACGGACACCGGGAAGGGACCGCCGGGGGTGGCGGCGTGGTCCCCGCCGCCCCCCGTGCCGCCACCGCCGCACGCGGTCACCCCTCCGGCGAGCACCGCGGCCAGCAGGACGGTCGTCACGGTGCGTGCCAGCGAGGCCATGGGCCGGGGGTTCCGCTCGACGGGCGACGGGCGACGGGTCG
The DNA here is from genome assembly GCA_036497465.1 of Pseudonocardia sp. GTDB lineage: Bacteria > Actinomycetota > Actinomycetes > Mycobacteriales > Pseudonocardiaceae > Pseudonocardia. Next base: position 40,897 of record DASXJJ010000075.1, read on the forward strand.
GTGCGCGGCGATCCTTGTGCCCGGAATTGAAGGTAGCCTAGCCTAGCTTTCGAGGTGAGTGGCATGTCCGCCCCGCCGCGAACGTGGCCCCGTCGCCGTCCGTCCCCGCCCCGATCGGTCGGGCCCGAGCCGGTCAGGCCGAGTCGGCCGGGTTGCCGGTGCGCGCGGTCGATCCCGGAAACGGAGGGTCCCGATGGACCGCACCCTGGCCGAGCGGCGCGCCGCGCTGCTGTCCCGCCGGCTCACGGAGGCCGGGGTGCCCGACGGCCCGGCCCGGGAGTCGATCACGCTCCGGGAGGACCGGGGCACCGCTCCGCTGTCGCCCGCCCAGTGGCGGACCTGGCGGCAGCACCGCGCCGATCCCTCCGGCGCGGCCTACAACGTGTGCCTCGACCTGACCCTGTCCGGCCCGCTGAACGTGACCGCGCTGCGCACCGCGCTGGGGCAGCTGGTCGGGCGGCACGAGGTGCTGCGGACGCGGTATCCGCTGGACGACGACGGGGGCCGGCCCGTGCAGTGCATCGACCCGCCGTCCGCCGCCGGCCTGCCGGTTCCGCTGACCGACCTGCGCGGCGACCCGCCGGAGGTCGTGGACCGGCGGCTCACCGAGCTGGCCGGGCACCGGTTCGACCTCGCGGGGGAGTGGCCGCTGCGGGCGGTGCTGTGGCGGACCGGCGAGCGGGACCACCGGCTGGGCCTGGTGGTGCACCACATCGTCTGGGACGGCGGGTCCTGGGCGGTGATCTCGGACGATCTGTCCCGGTTCTACGCCGCCGCCGACGGCCGGGACGTCGAGGCGCCACCGCCGTTGCCGGTGCAGTACGGCGACCTCGCGGCCGCGCGCGCCCGCACCCCGTCACCGGCCGCCGACCGCGAGTACTGGCTCGGCCGGCTCGCCGGGCTGCCCGGCCCGCTGCCGCTCCCGGCCGACCGGCCCGGGGTGGCCACCGGTGGGCCGGCTGGCGGTCGGCGCACGGTGGTGCTGGACGAGGCCGAGACCGGCCGGGTGTCCGCGCTGGCCGGCAGCCGGGGCGTCACCTCCTTCACTGTGCTGCTCGCCGCGTTCGGGCCGGCGCTGCACCGCTGGTCGGGTGCCGTGGATCTGCCGGTCGGCTCGGGTGCGATGAATCGGGACCGGGTCGAGGCCCGGCCGCTGGTCGGGAACTTCGGCAACACCCTGGTGCTGCGCCTGGACGCCTCCGGGGACCCCACGTTCGCCGAGCTGCTGGCCCGGGTCGACCGGGTCGCCGGCGACGGCCTCGACCACCAGGAGATGCCCTACGACGAGGTGGTCGGAGCGCTGCGCGAGGCCGGCGAGCAGCACTCCGACTCGGTCAACGTGATGCTGCTGTTCCTGGGGCGGGGGCTGGCCGGGCCGTCGCTGCCGGACGTCCGGACCGACTGGCGCACCGTGCACAACGGCACCCACCAGGTCGACCTGGCCGTCGAGGCGTTCGTGGTCGGCCCGGAGATGCGGATCGAGGCCACCTACTCGGCGGCGCTGCTGTCCTCGACCCGGGTCGACGAGCTGCTCGGCGAGCTGCGCGCGGTGCTCGCCGGGGTGGCCGCCGAGCCCGGCACGCGGCTGTCCGAGCTGCCGGTGCGCACCGGCGGCCCGGCGAGCGCCCGGTCCATCTGATCCCACCCCCGGCCGGCCGCCCCGGGGCGGGACGTGCCTCGGGACGTGACTCAGCCCCTAGTGAAATGCCGATGAATAAGTTTAGGCTGGCCTAAATATTTGCGGTCACAGTGTGAATCCGCACGGTCACGGCGTGGTGGGTCCGGGTAGGGAGCTGGTCGATGCACCTCAGGGAATCGGTGGTCATCGCGCTGCGCAGCATGCGGGCCGCCCGGTTGCGTACCGCGTTGACGGCCCTGGGCATCGTGGTCGGGGTCGCGGTGGTGCTCGTGCTGGTCGGGCTCTCCAACGGCGTGCAGGACGGGTTCAGCCGCCAGTTCGGCGACTTCAACCGCAAGATCCTCGTCAGCAAGGCGACCGTGTCGATGCCCGGCGGCAACGCCGCGCGGGCGCTCACCGAGTCCGACCTGCACGCCCTGGTCGACGCCCAGGACCGGGGGCACTACTCGACGGTCACCGCGCAGCGCAACGGGTCGGGCCTGGTGCGCTACGCCGGCAAGACGTTCAGCGCCGTGGTCGCCGGGGCCGACGAGGGGTTCCTGCAGATCCGCAACCGCACGATCGTGGCGGGCCGCATGTACGACCAGCAGGACAACGCGGACCGCAACCGGGTGGTGGTCATCGGGCCGAAGGTGGTGAACTACCTGTTCGACGGCGACTCCCAGGGTGCGGTCGGCCAGCAGGTGTTCGTCGGTCGCCTCGGCATGAAGGTGATCGGGGTGCTCTCCTCGGCCGGCGACGACCAGGACCACTTCGTGATGATGCCGCTGGACACCGGGCGCCTGGTGCTCGGCGGAGCGGCCAACCTCAACGGGCTGTCCGTGATGGCGGACAGCCTCGACCAGGTGCCGCACGCGGTCAGCGTGATCCAGCAGGTGCTGGACAAGCGGCACGACATCAAGGACGCGGGTTTCCGCGACTACGTCACCGCGCCGCTGCTCACCGAGATCAGCCGGGTCGACAAGTACCTGACCCTGCTGACCTGGCTGACCCTGCTGATCGGCGGGCTGTCGCTGCTGGTCGGCACCCTCGGGGTGGCCAACGTGATGATGGTGACGGTCACCAACCGCACCGCCGAGATCGGCATCCGCAAGGCCATCGGGGCCCGCCGCAGCGCCATCCTCAAGCAGTTCCTCGCCGAGTCGGTGGTGCTGGCCGGGCTCGGCGGCGTGGTCGGCGTCGGGCTCGGCGTCGGCCTGATCTGGCTGGCGGGCCGCCTGGTCCCCCGGTGGATACCGCAGGTGGGGGTCCCGAACGTGTCCGTCGCGACCGTGCTGGCCGTGTTCGGCCTCAGCCTGCTCATCGGGCTGGTGGCCGGCACGCATCCGGCCGTGCGGGCGGCCCGCCTGCACCCGATCGACGCGCTGCGCGCGTAGCCGCCGACCGAACCCCGGGAGAGCCATGTACATCAGGGAAGCGCTGGTCATCGCCTTCCACAGCATGCGGGTCGCACCGCTGCGGATGGTGCTGACCATGGTCGGCGTGATCATCGGGATCACGGCGGTGGTCGTGCTCGTCGGGTTCGGCGACGGCGCGCGGAAGAACTTCAACGACTCGTTCGCGCCGCTCAACACCTCGCTGTTCATCAGCAAGACCGCCGCGAACGTGCCGGGCGGCAACGCGGCGGTGCCGCTGCGGGAGAGCGACGTGGACGCCCTGAGCCGGCCCGGTGCGGCGCCGAACGTGGCCCAGGTCGCCCCGCTGCGCAACGGCTCGGCCGTGGCCCGGCTCGGCGACCGGGAGTACGCGGTGTCGGTCGGCGGCACCTACCCCGCCTACCTGCAGGCCCGGAACCGGACGTTGCTGGCCGGGCGGATGTTCACCGACGAGGAGAACCACGACCGGGTCCGGGTCGTCGTCCTCGGCACCCGCGTCATCAACCGGCTCTTCGACGGCGACGTCAACCAGGCGCTCGGCTCGGAGGTCCGGCTGGGACGGCTGTCGATGCGCGTCATCGGCGTGCTGAACCCGGCGGGTGACGACCAGGACAACCTGGCGGTGGTGCCGCTGAACTCCTCGCGCCCACTGTTCGGCGGGGCCGACAACGTCAACATGATCGGGGCCATCGCCACCGGCGTGGACACGGTGCCGGCCGCGATCGCCGACATCAACCGGGTGCTGGACGACCGGCACAACGTCAAGGACCCGGTCAGCGGGACTACTACGTCGCCTCGTCGGTCGCCCAGCTGAAGCAGATCTCCGACTTCCTGCGGATCTTCACGATCTTCACCGTCGCGGTGGCCGCCATCTCGCTGTTCGTGGGCATGCTCGGGGTGGCGAACATGATGCTGGTCACGGTGTCCGAACGGACCAGCGAGATCGGCATCCGGAAAGCGATCGGGGCCCGCAAGGGCGCCGTCCTGAAGCAGTTCCTGATCGAGGCGATGACCCTCTCCGGGATCGGCGGCCTGATCGGCGTCGGCGTGGGGATCGGCCTCACCGTGCTCGGCCAGTCGGTGCTTCCCCGGGTCGCGCCCGAGTTCGGCGTCCCGTGGGGTCGGTGTACGTGGCCCTCATCGCGTTCGGGGTCAGCCTGCTCATCGGGCTGCTGGCCGGCACCATCCCGGCGCTGCGCGCGGCCCGGATGCATCCCATCGACGCGCTCCGGTACTGAGCGGTCTGGCTCTTAATTCGGCTGTCACCGCGAGCGCGGGCGGCAATCTGGGCCAGGTCATGACGGCGGTACGGAGGGGCGGGACGGAGCTGCGCTACCAGGAGTCCGGCATGGGCGACCCGGTCGTTCTGGTCATGGGTACCGGCAGCCCGGGACGGGTGTGGCACCTGCACCAGGTCCCCGCGCTCGTCGCCGCCGGCTACCGGGCGGTCACCTTCGACGCCCGGGGCGTGGTGCCGGTACCGCTGGACGTCGAGCCGGACGGGTTCACCCTCGAGGACCTGGTCGAGGACGTGGCCGCGCTGATCGAGCACCTCGGTGGCGGCCCGGCGGCGGTGGTCGGTACCTCGCTGGGCGGCCGGGTGGTGCAGGAGCTCGCGCTGGCCCGGCCCGACCTGGTCCGCAGGGCCGTGGCGATGGCCGGCCACGCGCGGCTCGACCCGGTCCAGCGGATGCTCACCCGGGGCGAGCAGGAGCTGTTCGACCAGCGGGTGGCGCTCCCGCCCGCCTACCGGGCGGCGGTCACCGCGGTGCTCAACCTGTCGCCGGCGACCCTGCGCGACGAGGGAGCGGTCCGCGACTGGCTGGACATCTTCGAGATGTCGGCGTCGCCGATGACGTCCGGGGCGCGGACCCAGCGCGCGGTGTCGATGGAGCTGCACGACCGGCGGGAGGCCTACCGGGCGATCCGGGTGCCCACCCTGGTCATCGGATTCGCGGACGACGTGATGATCCCCACCTACCTGTGCAGGGAGGTGGTCGACGCCATCCCCGGAGCCCGCTACGCCGAGGTGCCGGACACCGGTCACTTCGGCTACCTGGAGCGCCCCGAGGAGGTCAACGCGCTGCTGCTGGACTTCCTCGCCGAGTAGCGGGCCCGCCGCCTCGGCTCACGCCCTCACGGCTCACGCGCCCGGGTGGCGACGCTGCCGAGGGATGGCGCGGAGCGAGCAGATCCCGGTGAGCGCGGGGATGTGGTGCACGGCGTCGCAGCGGCGGCCGCCCTCGTAGACGATGCACCGCACGGTGCGGTGGCCCCCGCAGGCACAGTCCGCCCAACCACTGATCATCGCGCCCTCGACGAGGGCGTGCGGCCGGGTCGGGTGCGCGCAGTGCGCGGGGATCTCCCCGGTCCACTTGCCGAGCCGTGTGTAGTCGACCAGGGACTCGTCCATCGCTCACCCCGACCTGTCCCGTCGCGTTGCACCGTCACCCCGTTCAACGCGCGCGCCGGGGCGGACGTTCGAGTCGATCAGCGGGTCGACCCGAATGGCCGAGGCCGGGTGCCGCCGCGCGGGAGGTCAGCCCCGGGTGCCGTGGCGGCGGTCGTACTCCTGGGCGCCGGTCCGCTGGGTGCGGGTGGGCAGCGCCTGCTCCCGCTCGGCGGAGTCCACCTCGTTGAGCCCCAGCACCACCGCCTGCCGGATCTGCTCCCGGTTGTCTCGCACCACCGCGGAGAAGAAGTCGTCGATCCGAGGGTCCTGCAACACCTCGAGGATCACCCGGAATGCGGTGTCCACCACGGCCTGCACGAGCTCGGTGCTGTAGGGCAGCCGCCGCAGGAGGCCGAGCTGCTGGTCGGAGGTGATCTTCTCGCTGATGATGCTGCGCAGCTCCGTCTGGTTCTCGGTGAGCGACTTGGCCAGGTTCTCCGGGTAGTTGCCCGTCTCCAGCACCTTGACCACCTCGTCGAGCACGGCCACGGTGACCGGCTTCTTGATGGCCTGCACGATCGGCTCGGCGAGCTTGTCCACCAGCCGGTAGAAGAACTGCTCGCCGAGCGCCCGGTCGGCGGCGCGGCCGACGCGCACCAGCAGCAGCACGACCATGACGAACCGGTGGGCCAGCATCGCCGGGTGCACGATCGGCACCATGGCGAACAGCTCGTACCAGCTGCGGACCAGGAACCGCCGGTCCCACCGCCGCTTGCGCCACCGCCAGAGGAAGTCGACGAGGAACACCGCGCACACCGCGCAGTCGACGGCGAAGAGCCACAGCGCGACGTCATCGGGCGTCGGGGTGAGCAGCAGGTAGCCGGGCAGGCCGACCGACAGCACGGCCAGCGCCAGCATGATCCAGTCGTCGGCGTGCACGTTGCCCGGCAGCACCCCGCTGTTGAGCTCCGGCTCGCCGGCGCCCGGTGCCCGCTCGCCGGGCCGCCCCACCGGGTTCCGCGCGGCCGGCATCGGGGCGTTCGCGGCGGGGCGCGCGTCTCGGGCGGGGGCCATGCCGGGGTCTCCAGACGCATCGACGGTCCACAGGGTGCCCGGATCATGGCACCCTTCCCGAACCGGTGCTCGTGGCGGACCCGGTGTGACCTGTGGCGCGCCGGGGGAGTGTCCGGGGCCGGTCGCTGATAGAACGAGCACGCGGCCTCCCGCCGCGCGGCCCCGACGGGCCGGACCCCACCCGTCCCGGGTTCACCCACAGATATTGAGGATCGGCTCGTTGATCAAGGTGCGCGTGCATGCCTCGCAGGTTCGGCTCGGCGATCGGTTGCTGGGCGACGACGGCGGGCAGGGCCAGATCGTGATGCAGGTCAGCGCGCGCGGCGGCGAGGTCTGCCTCTCGCACGGCGCGGCGCAGACCCGGCTCACCGGCGACCCGTTCGTCTGGGTGCTGCGCGCCGAGCCGAGGGTCGTCGAGGAGGAGCTGCCGGCCACCGTCTGGCGGCCCCGGGGACCTCGCCGGACCCAGCCCTGGGAGGGCATCGACTAGGCCGCGGACCCGGCGAGGCCCCGCCGCTCAGGCGGAGTCGAGCATTCCGTACACGGCGCCGAGCACCCCGGTCCCGCACAGAATCGTCGTTCCCACCACGCCGTAGAGCGATTCGTTCCGGCGGTACATCTCGGCCAGCAGTACTACTCCGGTCGCGCTGAGCAGCGCGATGACGGCGAACAGGAAAAGCATGGGCGCGCACCCCAATGAATGTGTGTGTCGGGGCTCGCGTCGTCCGTGCATGGACGGGACACGCGCGACCGCCGACGAGAAATGAGAAGATCGGCTCGACGTGAGCCGCACCGGAACGGGCCTAGACCGCCGGCGGTGCGCGCTCGCGGCGGGTGGACCCGGCCCCGGACCGCGCGACGGCCGCGACGGCGGCCCGGTCGGCGCGGGCGGGTCCGGGCAGTGGCAGCCCCGCGGAGGCGACCGGCCCGACCAGTGGCGGGGTGGGGGCGGGGGAGCCCCGGAGCTGCGGGGACAGCGGCTCGACCCGGCCCGGCTGGTGATCCGGCGAGCCGCCCGCGGCGGACGCGGTGCCCAGGCCGGAGCCGGGCACCGGGGACCCGCCGAGCGGCTCGGAGGACGCGCCCAGGGCGGCGAGGACGACCGCGAGGACCAGCGCGCACAGCCCGGCGACGGACTGCCGCCGCGCCGCCCCGTTGTGCACCCGTCGCTCCCGAACCGGTCGATGGAGAAATGCGCCGCCGCCGTCACCCGGCGGTTCCCGCGCACCCTACCGAGTCGCCCACCGGGTCCCCTGCCGAGTCACCGCCGACGGGCGAGCTCGCACCGGGCCGGGCCACCGTGAACCGGGTCGTGGCCCGATCGACTCATAATGGGGGCCATGCTGGGCGAGGTCGGATTCGTGTTGGCGACGATCGCGATCATCGTGCTCGTCGGCAAGCTCAGCGATCGGATCGGCCTGCCGGACGCGGCGCTGCTGACGGTGATCGGCCTAGCCTACGCGATGCTGCCCGGTCCTAACCTGCGCCTCGACCCGGAGCTGGTGCTCGACGTGGTGCTACCGCCGCTGCTCTACCACGCGGCCCTGGGTTCCAGCCTGCTCGCGCTGCGCCACCGGCTGCGCTCGGTGGTCAGCCTGTCGGTGGCGCTGGTGCTGGCCACCGCGCTCGCGGTGGGCGGGGCGGTCAGCTGGCTGGTGCCGGCCGTCCCGCTGGCGGCCGCGATCGCGTTGGGCGCGGCGGTCGCGCCCCCGGACCCGGTGGCCGCCCTGTCGATCGGCCGGCGCGCCGGGCTGCCCTCGCGGCTCACCACCCTGATCGAGGGGGAGGGGTTGCTGAACGACGCGACGGCGCTGACCACCTACCAGGTGGCGGTGGCCGTGGCGGTCGGCGGTGGGTTCTCCTTCGGGCTGGCCGCCGGGCAGTTCGTGCTCGCCGCGGTGGGCGGGGTGCTGGCCGGCGTGGTGGTGGCGATGCTGGTGCGGCTGTCCTGGCGGGGGCTCACCGACCCGCTGTCGGTGAACGCGGTGTCGCTGGCCACGCCGTTCGCCGCGTACGTGTTCGGCGAGGTGCTGCACGTGTCGGGCGTGCTCGCGGTGGTGGTCGCCGGGCTGATCATCGGCCACCAGAACCCCCGGCTGCAGACCGGGGCGAGCCGGCTGCAGACCGGCGCGGTGTGGCGGCTGGTGAACTACCTGCTGGAGGGCTTCGTCTTCCTGCTCATCGGCCAGCAGCTGCCCGAGGTCGTCGACGGGCTCGGCGCCTACCCGACCCGCGACATCGTGGTCACCGCCGGCGTCACGGTGGCCGTGGTGCTGCTGCTGCGCCCGGTCTGGCTGATCGCCACGCAGCGGCTGCCGTGGTGGCTGCACAGCCGGCTCGGTGGCGACGGCGGGTCGAGCACCGTCGACCGGCCGCTGTCCGGCAAGGAGATCACCGCGCTCAGCTGGGCCGGCACCCGAGGCGTGATCACCCTGGCCGCCGCGTTCGCCATCCCGCTGACCACCCGCGCCGGCGCGCCGTTCCCGGCCAGGGACCTGCTGCTGTTCTCCGGCTACCTGGTCGTGCTGGTCACCCTGCTCGGCCAGGGGCTGACCTTCGGGCCGCTGCTGCGGAGGCTCCGGCTGCGGACGAACGTGCACGACCAGGCGCGGCTGCGCAACCAGGCGAGGGCGGCTGGGGTGGACGCCGCGCTGGCCCGGTTGAAGCAGATGGAGAAGGACGGCGAGCTGGCCGCCGATGTGATCGGGGTGATCCGCAACAGCCTGCTGATCCAGCAGCGCCGGTACCGCACCCGGCTGGCGTTCCTGGAGGAGAACCCCGGAGTGCTGCGCTCGGAGGAGTACCACTCGGCGGTGCGCGCGCGGCGGGCGGTGATCGAGGCGCAGCACGAGGAGCTGCTGCGCTGGCGGGACGCCGGCCGGCTGCCCGACGCCAGCCTGCGGATCCTGCAGCGCGAGCTGGACCACGAGGAGCGGACGCTGCCCACCCCGCCCAGCTGAGCCGACACCCGGACCCGATGCCGCTTGAAGTCGGCTAAACTTGACTGTATTAGTAGAGATATGGGGTTCACTCGAGTGCTCGTGACCCGTCGCCACCTCGACTACCGGCGTACGGCCAGCGCTCTGTGTCCCCGGCTCCGCCTCCGCCGCCCGTAGTCCAGCAGAGAGCCCAGCAGAGCCGAACCCGGAGCCAGCACCATGTCGATCAGCGATCTCGAGCCCAGCACGCGCGACTTCCAGCGGCAGGCCATCACCGACCACCTGTTGACCGCACTGGAGGACGTGGTGTGGCGCTACCGCGCCACCCGCCCTTTCGACGGCGCCGACACGATCAAGGCCGAGGCACTCACCGCCGAGGTGGCCCACCAGCTGGAGGTGGCCCGTTCCTCGCTGCGCCGGTTCCCGCCGGTGCGCGCCGTCGGCTGAGCCGGCAGGACACGGCTGGGCACGGCCGGCGCGGGCGAGGTCCCGCGCCGGCCGTGCCGTGCTGCCGCGGCGAACCGGGGAGTGGTCAGGCGCTTCGGACGGCGACCGGCAGGTCGGGGTGCTCGGTGGACAGCGCGATCCGGGCGGTCTCCGGGGCGAACCACAGCGCGACCAGGGTGAGGCCGAGCATCGCCAGCACGTAGACCGACACCGCGTACGCGGAGCCGAAGGCCGCCACCAGCGCGATGGACACGATCGGCGCGATACCGCCGCTCAGCACCCCGGCGAGCTGGTAGCCGGCCGAGCCGGAGTACCGCAGCGTGGTGGAGAACAGCTCCGTGACGAACGCGGCCTGCGGCCCGTACATCACCGCGTGGGTGACCAGCCCGACCACCGTGGCGAGCACGATGATCGTGGTCGAGCGGGTGTCCAGCAGCGGGAAGAACGCGAACGCCCAGGCCGCGGCGGCGACCGCGCCGACCGCGTACACCGGCCGCCGTCCGTAGCGGTCGGACATCGCGCCGAACAGCGGGATCAGCGCCAGCTGGCAGGCCGACCCGGTGAGCACCGCCGCCAGCCCGACGCCGCGGGGCAGGTGCAGGATACTGGTCAGGTAGATCAGGATGTACGAGGTGAACGTGTAGAAGGCGACGTCGGTGCCGATCCGCAGGCCCATCGACACGAGCAGCCCGCGCGGGTGCCGCGCGATGACCTGTACCAGCGGGGTGCGCTCGCGACGGCCTTCCCGCGCGGCCTCGGCGAACAGCGGGCTCTCCGTGATCGCGGTCCGGATCCACAGCCCGACCAGCATCAGCGCCCCGGACAGCAGGAAGCCGATCCGCCAACCCCAGGCCAGGAACGCCTGGTCGTCGAGCACCGCGCTGAGCAGGCCGAGCACCGCGGCGGCGAGCAGGTTGCCCACCGGCACCCCCAGCTGCGGCCAGCTGGCGCGGAACCCGCGCCGCCGCGAGTCGCCGTGCTCCAGGGTCATCAGCACCGCGCCGCCCCACTCGCCGCCGAGGCCGATGCCCTGCACGAACCGCAGCACGCCGAGCGCGATCGGGGCCGCGACGCCGATGGCGGCGTAGCCGGGGAGCAGCCCGATCAGGAACGTCGCGCCGCCCATCAGCAGCAGCGTGGTGATCAGTACCTGCTTGCGGCCCCTGGTGTCGCCGAGGTGGCCGAACACGATGCCGCCCAGTGGTCGCGCCACGAACCCGACCGCGGCGGTGGTGAACGCCAGCAGGGTGCCGACGAGCGGGTCGGCCGTCGGGAAGAACAACTTGTTGAACACCACGGCGGCCGCGGTGGTGTAGAGGAAGAAGTCGTACCACTCCAGCGAGGTCCCGACGAGGCTGGCGGCGATCACCGTGCGCGGCGAGGAGCGCTCCGGAGCGGTGGGGGGCTGGTCCTGGTCGTCACCCATGCGAGTGAGTACCCACCCGGCGCCCCGGTTGAACGGCCGACCCGTGAGCGGCTACTGCGCGGTGATCTTGTCCAGGATGCGGATGGCGGCCGCCAGGTCCTCGCGGTCGGCGTCGTCCAGCTCGACCAGCCGCTTCGCCACCCACCGCTCGGTCTCCGAGGCCGTGTCGCTGAGCACCCGGTGGCCCTCCGGGGTCAGCTCCAGGATCGACTGGCGGCGGTCCTCCGGGTGCACCCGCCGGGTGATCAGCCCGGAACCGGCGAGCACGGCGATCAGCTTCGTCATCGTCGGCGGCCGGATCCGCTCGCAGCGGGCCAGCTCGCGCGGGCTGAGGGTGCCGTGCCGGTGCAGGTTGTCCAGCGCGGACAGCTGCACGGTGGGCAGCGTGCCCTGGGTGTGCTCGGAGCGCACCCGCCGGTGCAGCCGGGCCAGCGCCAGGTGCAGCCGGCCGGCCAGGTCGGAACCGAAGACGTCCCGCATGGTCACCTCGCGGTCCCGGGGTCAGGGCTTGCGGATGTGTACCGTCACGTTCTCGCCGGGCCGCACGGCCGCGCCGTCGGTGTTGGTGAACAGGATCTTCACCGGGATGTACTGGTCCACCTTCTGCGGGTTGGACGGGTCGGTACCGGCGGGCGGGTATAGGGAGAAGACGCCAGCCGAGGAGCCCTGCACCTCGACGACCGTCCCGGTGACCTTGGCGTCGGGGTAGGCGTCCACCGCGATGTCGACCGGCTGGCCGACCTTCACGTCCGGGGCGTCGCCCTCGTCGACGCGCGCGGTGACGTAGAGCTTGTCGGAGCCGAACGAGGTGGCGAGTTGGGTGCCGGCCGTGACGTACTGGCCGTCGACCGCGCTGTTGATCGCGATCCGGCCGCCGCCGGGCGACTTGATGACCTGCTCCGCCTGCGGTCCGCCGCCGGTGAGCCTGATCCGGCCGACGATCTGGTTGGGTCGGACGACGGAGCCCTCGCTGATCAGCCAGCGGGTGAGGTTGCCGGTCGCCGGTGCGTTGATCCGCATCTCGTCACCGTCCACCTTCGCGTTGTCTGTGGTGACGTAGTGACGGGTGTTGAAGTAATAGTTCCCGCCGAACGCGATCGCCTCGAGCAGCGTGATGACGCCCACGACCAGCAGGCCGATCTTGGTGGAGCGCTTCAGCCGGCGCTTCGCCGGCGGGGCCGGTGCCGGGGCGGGCGGTTCGGGCCGGCTGGCGGTGAGCGTGGCGCCGTCGCGCTCCGGCTCCCGGTGCCCGTTGCCCGAGGCGGCGGAACCGGCGCCGGTCCCGGTCCGCGCGCGGTCCGAGCCGCGGCGACCGCCGTTGCCGGTGCCGTTCTTCGGCGTGAGGTCTGGGCCTTCCACGTCCGCCCCCTCGTGCGATCGGGTGCCAGGGTGTGATCCACGGGCCAAAGATTAGTGTCGCTAACAAATGTAGCGCGATGTTCCCGGTCGCGCCCGGTGATCGCCCGGACCTCCGCCGGTACGGGCCTTCCGGCGGGCCGGGGTGGCCTTCTCAGCGCTTGCTCAGTGGGTCCGGCACGGGTGCCCGGCCGCCTCGGGTCTGGTTAACAGGGCGTTTCCGCAGTACGCGGGCCGGGTAACGAGCCCGGGGGGTCGGGACGACGACCCGCGTCGACGGCCCCGCCGCGCCGGCGTGGGCGCGGTGTGAGGTCGCCGACACCCAGGTTCGCTTTGCTAATTAGCGAGACAAATGATTAGGCTCGTAATATGACCAGCTCGCGGGTGACCGATTCCGCGCGGTCCTCGTCCACCGGGGTCGCGCCGGACCAGGACGCCGCGGCCCGGGTCTCCGCGCCGTCCGGCCGCGCGGTGTCGCCGGCGTCTCCCCGGCAGGCGCCCCCGACACCGCCCCGCCGGCAGCCGCCGGCCCCGCCGTCCGGGTCCGGTGGCGGCCGGTCCGCCGCCGCGGCGGTGGCGCCCCAGCGCAAGTGGGGCCTCCCCCTCGCGGTCGTGGTCATCGGCATGTTCATGTCGATCCTGGACACCAGCATCGTCAACGTCGCCGTCCCGACGATCCAGAAGCAGTACAGCGTCACCACCGACGACATCCAGTGGATCAGCACCGCGTACACGTTGTGCCTCGGCGTGATCGTGCCCACCAGCGCCTGGCTGGGGGAGCGGCTGGGCCTGCGCAGGCTCTACCTGCTGGCGCTGATCTCGTTCTCCGCCTTCTCCGCGCTGTGCGGCATGGCCAACGACCTGAACAGCATGATCTTCTTCCGGATCCTGCAAGCCATCCCGGGCGGTGTGCTGCCCGTCACCTGTCTGACGATCCTCTACCGGATGGTGCCGAAGGAGAAGCTGGGCGCCGCGATGGGGCTGTACGGCCTGGGCATCGTCGTCGCCCCCGGCGTGGGCCCCACCCTGGGTGGCTACCTGGTGGAGTACGTCGACTGGCGGCTGATCTTCTACATCAACGTGCCGATCGGCGTGGTCGGCGCGGCACTGGCGTTCGCCATCCTGCCGAACTTCCCCAGCCTGCCGGGCCGCAAGTTCGACCTCCCCGGCTTCGTGTGCATCGCGGGCGGCCTGTTCGCGCTGCTGCTGGCGCTGTCCGAGGGCGAGACCTGGGGGTGGACCAGCTACCCGGTGCTGATCCTGCTGGCCGGGTCGATCAACCTGCTGGCCCTGTTCGTGATCATCGAGCTGCAGAGCGGCCACCCGCTGCTGGACGTGAAGGTGTTCGCGAGCTGGCCGTTCGTGAACTCGTTGCTGCTGATCAGCATCATGTCGATCGGCCTGTTCGCGGTGCTGTTCTACGTGCCGCTCTACCTCCAGGAGGGCCAGGGCCTCACCCCGTGGCACACCGGCCTCACGGTGCTGCCTCAGGCGCTGGTGATGGCGATGATCATGCCCTGGGCCGGGCGCATCTACGACCGGTTCGGGCCGCGCTGGCCCGCGGTGATCGGGTTGCTGCTGGCCGGCAGCGGCACCCTGCTGCTCACCCAGATCAACATCGACATGACCCGGCCCGAGCTGATCGTCTGGATGATGATCCGGGCCGCCGGGTTGGGCCTGGGCATGATGCCGATCATGACCGGTGGCATCTCGGCCCTGCCGCCGGAGATCGTGAACTCGGGCAGCGCGTTCAACACACTGACCCAGCGGGTCACCGCCGCGCTGGGCCTGGCCGTGCTGACCGCGCTGGCCACCGGCCAGCAGGCCCAGTTCATGGCCGACCGCGCGGCGTTGTTGCAGCCCAACGGCGCGGACATCGACTCCCGGATCATGCAGATGCAGGGCCAGGGTCAGGGCGGCCTGCTCCCGCTGTGGCAGCAACTGCAGGTCGAGGTCGAGGCGCAGGCCTACAGCAACGTCTTCCTGGTGGCCGGGTGGTGCACCCTGGCCGGGGTCGGGCTCGCGCTGTTCCTGCGCAACGGGCGCCTGCCGCGCGACGAGGACGCGGAGCCGGTCGAGGTCGGCTGAGAAGGTCCGCCACCGCGGAGCTCCTCGCTGGCCCGGGGCAACCACCTGCACTTCCTGGCCGCCAACCACGAGCACCTCTACGCCTTCCTCGGCGCCTGGGTGCACAAGACGATCGACGAGCAGGCCACCAGTGCCCGGTTCGCCGAGGTGTTCGCCGACGGGCTGGGCGCGGACGGGCGCTACTTCCGGGCGCGGTCCGCCGGCCCGGACCTCACCGGCGGCGGCCTGGAGCGGTTCCTGGGCGAGCTGCTCGGCCCGCTGCACGCGACGTTCGGCCAGGAGGTGCCCGACGGCTTCCACCGCGGCTTCGCCGACGCCGCCTGGCTGGCCGCGCTGTGGGACCGGGACGTCACCGAGCAGCTGGCCTGGGCCGACCGGATCGAGGAGTACCAGGAGAAGGCCGAGAAGCTCGACCAGCACATCGCCAACGAGAACATCGAGGTCGACCTGGACACGTTCGTCGAGACCTCGGAGGAGACCTCGACCACCCACGTGCACAACGAGCACCGGCTGGTGATGATCGAGGTCGGCCAGATGCACTTCTGGAACAACGTGACTCACAAGATCGAGCTCAACCGGGGCGACAAGCTGCTCATCCCGGTCTCCCGGCTGCACGGCTCGACGGTGCTGTCCGGGTCGTGCACCTACCACCAGCCGATCATCCCCGACGAGATGCTGCGTCAGTTCGGCGACTGACGTCCGTGCCCGACCGCGGCGTCGCGGGCGGCCGTGCCACCGCGCGGCGCCGTGGGCCGTCGACCCGACCCGCGTCGGGTGAACCCGTGGAGTGGTGTCTTGCCTGCCGACGACAGGGCGGTCGATCCCCGCCTCGAGGACTGGACCATCGGAGCCGTGCCCGACTGGGGGCCGGCGTGCCTGGACGACCTGGTGGGCACGCTGCTGTCCGCCGAGGCGCCGTTCCCCTGCACGTTCGCGGTGGCGGCGGCCAAGAAGCGGTCGTTGCGGTTCGGGTTCATCGACGACCTGGACGACCAGACCACCTGGGAGCCGCTGGTCAAGGTGGTGTGCTCCTACCTGGACACCTACCAGCACCACCGCTAAAGCTGTGAGCAGGTGAAACGCTGCTACAAACAGACAGGTTAGACAGGCACACCGCTACAGGTCAAGATATGCCTCATGAACCGCTCGCAGCCGTCCGCCTCGACCCTGGACCTCGCCTCACTGCTGGAGTCCTGGCAGGTCCACCTGCGTGCCGAGCGGAAGAGTCCGAACACGATTTCCATTTACAGCACCGCCGTGCGCCAGTTCCTCGCGTGGGCGAAGCGGAACGACCGCCCGGCGGTGCTCGACCGAGCCACCGTGAACGCGTTCGTTGCCAACCTCCTGGAGCGAGGGGCCGAGCCGATGACCGCGCTGAACCGCCAGTTCTCTTTACGGCGGTTCAGCGCATGGCTCCGCGAGGAAGACGAGATCG
>DASXJJ010000076.1:0-41592 GCA_036497465.1 Pseudonocardia sp.
TTCGCCCCACCCCAACTCTCCGGCGGCTCGGTCGTGCTCGCCTTCACCGTCAGCCTCGCCATCGGCCTGTTCTTCGGCGCCTACCCCGCCAACCGCGCCGCCCGAATGCGCCCCATCGACGCCCTGCGCCACGAATGAGACCCGCTCCCCGAAGGAGAACCTGCGATATGCTCGCCGCACCCCGAATGCAGCGCGCGCGCCGGACCGTCGCCGGCGGCGCCGACCGGAACATCTCGATCGCCGCGGTCGCGCTCGCGATGCCCGTGGCCCTGCTCGCCTCGGCCTGCGGTAGCGGCGACGCCGCGAGCCCGACCACCGTCAAGGTCATGCGGGGCAGCGTGGAGCGCACGGTCTCGGCCACCGGCACCCTGCAGGCGATCGACGAGGAGAACCTGGGCTTCGCCAAGGGCGGCCGGCTGACCCAGCTGCTGGTCGCCGTCGGGCAGCAGGTCAACGCCGGCCAGCCGCTCGCCCGGATCGACGACTTCGAGGCGCGGAACGACCTCGCGCGGGCCCAGGCCAGGGTGGCCAGGGAGCAGGCCGCCCTGGACAAGATCAAGGACAGCAACCAGACCGACGCGGCCGACCACGACTCCGACCGCGCGAAGGACGTACTCGGCGCGACCCGGGACGAGGCCGACGAGATCGAGAACGCGCACGACGAGGAGCTCGACCAGGCGCACAAGCAGCTCGGCCAGGACCAGGACGAGCTGAAGCGGGTGCAGGCCTCCTCGCGCGGCGACCAGGACCGCTGCAACCGCTCGCTGACCGGCGGCTCGCACCGCTACGACGGTTACGGCGACAACGCCGACGTGACCAGCCGGGACCGGCGCGGGCTGCTGCTCGAGTCGCCGCTGGACATGCACGCCCCGTCCTGCGAGCGCTCCGACCGGGGCAAGGCGGCCACCGCGTCGTTGCGCAAGCGGATCGACAGCGACCACGACCAGATCCGCCGCATCCAGCGCCAGCAGCAGATCGAGAACGCCAAGCAGCGGGTCGCCATCGAGGGCGCGCGGCGCGACGCCGGCCAGGCCAGGGACGCCGCCACCGGCGCCGCCAGCGACCGGCCGCACGACATCGACGCCCAGGCCGCCGAGGTCGCCGACGCGATGGCCGATGTGACCGAGGCGCAGCGCGCGATGCAGGACACCACGCTGTTCGCGCCCGCCGGCGGCAAGGTCGCCAGCATCAACGGCACGGTCGGCGAGTACGTCGGGTCGGCCAGCGGCACCAGCGCCCAGGCCCCGGGCGGCCGCGGCGCGCTGCCCAACCTGGACTCCGGCGTCGGCGGCAAGGACGACAGCAACAACAAGGCGCAGCGCCCCGGGGGCTCCTCGTTCCTGACCCTCAAGGATGTGAACAGCTTCCAGGTGGTGGCCCCGTTCGAGGAGGCCGACGCCCAGCAGATCCAGCCGAACCAGAAGGTGAACCTGACCTTCGACGCCGTCCCCGGGCTGACCAGGGCCGGCCGGGTGGCCTCGGTCGCCCCCACCGGCGCGCAGATCAACGACGTCACCAACT
This sequence comes from Pseudonocardia sp., assembly GCA_036497465.1. Classification (GTDB taxonomy): domain Bacteria; phylum Actinomycetota; class Actinomycetes; order Mycobacteriales; family Pseudonocardiaceae; genus Pseudonocardia. Next base: position 1,522 of record DASXJJ010000076.1, read on the forward strand.
ACTACGTGACCGTGGTGCTCAACGAGCTGGACCCCCGGCTGCGCGGCGGCCAGACCGCCGAGGCCAACGTGGTGACCGGCGGGGCGGACAACACACTGCTGGTGCCCACCGCGGCGATCCAGCGGGGCGGCGACGTCGGGGTGGTGCAGGTGCTGCAGGCCGACGGCACGATCCGCCGGGTGCAGGTCCAGCTGGGCATCATCGGCGACAGCACCACGCAGATCCTGGCCGGGCTCCAGGAGGGCCAGATGGTGGTGCTCGCGGGCTGAGGGCGTGGCCGACATCGCCGAGGCCGTCCTCTGACGCCCTCGGCCACGGCACCGCCGGCACCGCCGCCGGGAGCCGAAACGCTCCGGTTACCGGGCGCGAGGACAGCCGAAACACCCCGTCCCTACCGTGCGAGGTGCTGGATACGACCCGGTATCCAGCAGGTCAGCCGGGTGGGGTGGGAGCGGGGATGATCGACGCGATGCCGGTCGCCGGGCCGGCCGGGCAGCGGGCGGTGCCGCTGCGCGAGCGCGTGTACATCTCGATGCGCGACGCGCTGCTCGGCGGCGAGATGTCGCCCGCCGAACGGCTCACCGAGCCGAAGCTGTCCACCCGGTTCGGCGTCTCGCGGACCCCGGTGCGGGAGGCGCTGACCAGGCTGGTCGCCGACGGCCTGCTGCAACGCGAGGACTACGGCTACTCCGTCGTGGTGCCCAGCATGGCCCAGGTGCGGGACCTGTACGAGCTGCGGACCGCCGTCGAGCTGCGGGGCATCGACCGGGCGATCGAGAACCGCGACCTGGTGCACGACGTCGCCGCCCTGGGGACCGAGCTCGAGCACTGGTACGCGCTGCGCGCCTCGCCGCCGGAGCCCGCCCCGGAGTTCGTGCTCCAGGACGAGCGGTACCACGCCGCGCTGCTGCGCTCGTCCGGCAACCCGGAGCTGGTCGCCGTGCTGATCGACGTCAACCGCCGGATCCGGCGGGTCCGGATGCACGACTTCACCGTCCCTGGCCGGATCGAGACCTCGATCGCCGAGCACATCGAGATCGCCGAGCGGGTGGTCGAGCGCAGGTTCCGGGACGCGCACCGGCTGCTGTACGAGCACATCGGCGCGTCGCTGGAGATCGTCGTGGAGCGCGCCACCCGGTCGCTCGCGGCGATGAACGCCCGGCAGGACGCCACCCCCGTCTACCTCGGATCGTCCTGAGCGCCCCGCGAGACCGCCGCCGGACCTGGTCGACCGGCTCCGGCCGGAACGGAGGAACCGCATGACCCGCTTCGTGACACCCGCCCCGGACCGCGCACTGGCGGCCACCGACCGCGTTCGGGCGGCCTACCGGCGTATCGCCGAGGTCGCCCGCCCGGAGGTGTGGATCCACCTGCGCGAGGAGGCCGCCGTCCTCGCCGACGCGGCCGACCTCGAACGCCGCGTCGCCGGTGGCGGGCCCCTGCCGCTGGCCGGGCTGCTGGTGGCAGTGAAGGACAACGTCGACGTGGCCGGGCTGCCCACGACGGCGGCCTGCCCGGAGTACGCCTACCACCCGCGCCGGTCGGCGACCGCGGTCGCGCGGCTGGTCGATGCGGGCGCGCTGGTGCTGGGCAAGACGAACCTCGACCAGTTCGCCACCGGCCTGGTCGGCACCCGCAGCCCGTACGGGGCGGTGCGCTGCGCGTGGGACCCGGCCCGGGTGTCCGGCGGCTCGTCCTCCGGCTCGGCGGCCGCCGTCGGGCTCGGCGTGGTGGACCTCGGCGTCGGCACCGACACCGCCGGCTCGGGGCGGGTGCCCGCCGCGTTCCAGGGCATCGTCGGGCTCAAGGCCAGCCCCGGGATCGTGCCCGCCACCGGTGTCGTCCCGGCCTGCGCCGACTACGACTGCGTGACCGTGTTCGCCGCCGACCTGCCGACCGCCCGGCACGCGCTCGCCGTGATGAGCGGCCCGGACCCGGCCGACCCCCGCTCCCGCGCCTGGCCCGCCGACGTCCGGCTCGCGGCACCGGCAAGGCCCCGGCTCGCGGTGCCCCGCGACACCGACCTGGCCCCGGCGACGCCCGGCTACCGGGCCGCGTTCGCCGCCGCCGTCGACCGGCTGGTCGCCGGGGGCGCCACCGTCACCGAGATCGACATCTCGCCGCTGCTGGAGGCCGCGCTGCTGCTCTACGACGGCGCCGTGGTCGCGGAGCGGCACGCCGCCGTGGGCGCGTTCCTGGCCACCGGGCCGGCCGGTGCCGACCCGGTGGTCGCCGGGATCATCCGGGCCGCCGCCGACGTCTCCGGCTCCGCGTTCGCCGCCGACCTGGGGCACCTCGCCTCGGCCGCCGCGCACGCCCGCGCCGCGCTGGCCGGCTCTGATGCGCTGCTGCTGCCGGTCACCACCGAGCATCCGACGATCGCCGCCGTGCTGGCCGACCCGCTCGGCATCAACCGCCGCCTCGGCACGTACACGAACTTCGCGAACCTGCTGGACATGGCGGCCATGGCAGTACCCGCCGGGGAGGCCGACGGCGGACCGTTCGGGGTGATGGTCGTCGTGCCGGCGATGGACGACCACGTCGCGCTCGACCTGGCCGCCCGCCTCACCGCCGAGGCGCCGTCGGGGTCGGCTCCGGCCGGGTCGGCGCCGCCACCGCTCAGCGGGGACGTCGTCGACCTGCTCGTGGTCGGCGCGCACCTGCGCGGGCAACCGCTGAACGGCGACCTCGAGCGGCTCGGCGCCCGCTTCGTCTCGGCCGCCGCGACCTCGGACGCCTACCGGATGGTCGCGCTGCCCACCGCGACCGCGAAGCCCGGGCTGGTCCGGCACGGCGCGGGGCTCGGTGCCCCGATCGCCGGTGAGCTGTGGCAGCTGTCCCCGGGTGGCCTCGGGCGGTTCCTGGCGGGGCTGCCCGCACCGATGGGTCTGGGGCCGGTGGAGCTGGCGGACGGGCGGTGGGTGACCGGCTTCTGCTGCTCGGCGGAGGCGGGCGCGTCGGGCACGGACATCACCGCGTACGGTGGCTGGCGCGCCTACCTGGCGGCGCGGGCCGACGCCCACGCCGCCGCTCCCGGCTGAGTCGGACCCTCGGGCGCCGCGGTCCCGCCCGGCGCCCGAGGAGAGCGCGGCGCCGGGCGTCGGGACCGGCCCGGTCAGCGGGCGAGCAGCTCCCGCACCGCGGCGTCGATGAACGCGGTGTCGACCGGGTTGGGTCCGCCGCCCGCGAAGTGTCCCCAGACGCCGGGGATCACCCGATGCTCCGCGTCCCGCATGTGGCTCACCGCCCACGCCTCGTCCTCCGGCGGGAAGTACAGGTCCTTCTCCGCCGGCATCACGATCGCCTTCGCCGTGATCGAGGCCAGCGCCTGCTCGGTGGACGCGTGCCCCGGCGTGGCGCCGACGTCGCCGTTCCACCAGGTGTCCAGCATGGTGAGCAGATTGTTCGGGTCCCGGCCGTCCAGGAAGAAGCCCTCCCAGAAACCGACCGCGAAGTCCTCCAGCGAGCTGAAGCCCAGCTCCCGCCACACCTCGTCCCAGTAGAACGCCTGGGAGAAACCCCAGCCGGCGTAGATCCGGGCGAACGCGCGCAGCCCGAGCATCGGCCAGTCGTCGTCGCCGTACCAGCCGCCGGCGAACTTCGCGTCCGCCGTCAGCGCGGCGCGCAGCGAGTCCAGGAACACCTTGTTGTGCGGCGCGGTCCTCGGTGACCCGCAGAACGGCAGCATCCGCCGCACCATCTCCGGGTGGCTGACCGCCCACTGGTAGGTCTGCCCGGCGCCCATCGACCAGCCCAGCACCAGCGCCAGCTGCTCGATCCCGAACACCTCGGTGACCAGCCGGTACTGCGACTCCACGTTGTCCCGAACGTTGATCTTCGGGAACCGGGCGCGGTCCCACGGCGGCGGGGTGTTCGACGCCGAGCTGGACAGCCCGTTGCCCAGCATGTTCGGCACGATGATGAACCAGCGGGACGGATCCAGCGCCATCCCCGGCCCGATCAGCCACTCGTTGTCCCAGTGCCGGCCGGAGTACCAGGTCGGGTAGACGATCGCGTTCGACCGGTCGGCGTTCAGCTCGCCGTAGGTCTGGTACGCGACCCGCGCCGGGCGCAGCGTCGCGCCGCACTCCAGCGTGAAGTCGGCGATCTCGTGCACCTCGTAGGGCGCGTCCGGGCCACCGGGCACGGCCCCGTCCGGGCCGTCGGGTCCGTCCGGGCCGCCGCTCGGCCCGCTCACGACGACACCGCGCAGCTGCCGCGGTCCGCGTGGACCGGACCGGACGCGGAGGGCTTGATGTCGAAGTCGAAGATCGCCGTCGGGAGGTAGAGCGAGCAGCACGCGTTGGGGATGTCCACCACGCCGCTCACCCGGCCCTCGATCGGCGCCGCGCCGAGCAGCAGGTACGCCTGCTCCCCGCTGTAGCCGAACTTCGTGAGGTAGTCGACCGCGTTGAGGCAGGCGTTGCGGTAGGCGACCGTGGCGTCGTTGTACAGCTGGGTGTCGGTGGTGTGGTCCACCCCGATGCCGATGAACGTGACGAACTCCGAGTACCTCGGCTCCACGTTGCCCGGGATCAGGATCGGGTTGGTGCTCACCCCGTAGGTGGCCATCCCGCCCTTGATCAGGTCGACGTGGAAGTCGATGAACCCGCCCATCTCGATGGCGCCGCAGAAGGTGATCTCCCCGTCGCCCTGGCTGAAGTGCAGGTCGCCGCCGGAGAACAGCGCGCCGGGCACGTGCACCGGGTAGAAGACCCTGCTGCCCCTGGTGAAGTTCTTGATGTCGTGGTTGCCGCCGTTCTCCCGCGCGGGCACGGTGCGCGCGCCGTCCCGGGCGATCGAGGCCGCCAGGTCGCCGGTGGCCGTGCCGGCCAGGGTCTGCTCCTCCAGCGGAGGCAGCGCCAGCGCCGGTACCCGGTCCGGCTCGGTGGCGATCAGCGCCCGCTCGCGGGCGTTCCACCGGGACAGCAGCTCGGGCGAGGGGGCGGTGCCGAACAGGCCGGGGTGGGTGATCCCGGTGAACTTCACCCCCGGGATGTGCCGCGAGGTGCAGGCCTGCCCGGAGAAGTCCCAGATGGCCTTGTACGCGTCCGGGAACCGGTCGGTCAGGAACCCGCCGCCGTTGGCCTTGGCGAAGATGCCGGTGTAGCCCCAGCCCTGCCCCGGTGAAGGACCGACCTGCTGCGGCACGGGACCGAGGTCCAGGATGTCGACGACCAGCAGGTCACCGGGTTCCGCGCCCTCCACGTGGATCGGGCCGCTGAGCATGTGCGCGCGTTTCAGGTCGACGTCTCGCACGTCGTTGGCGGAGTCGTTGTTGCCGATCTGGTTGTCGGTCCACTCCCGGCACTCGACCCGGATGTCCTGGCCGGGCCGCACCCGCGCGGCCGGCGGGATGTCCGGGTGCCAGCGGTTGTGGCCGGGTACCGCCTGCTCGGCCATCGACCGGGCCTGGTCGACGCTGAAGACGACGTCGGGCATGACGAACCTCCATGTGCGCGTGCCGGTGCGCGGACCGCGACCGGCGCGGACGGGCAGGTCAGGGGCGGGGCAGCCGGGCGTGCCGGGGGTCGGTGCTCACCGGCGTGCTCCGCCGCCCGGGCGGGGTGCTCGTGACGACCGGCGGCTCGTGCGCGCTGCGGTGCTCCGCGTCGAGGGCACGGCGCAGCCCCGGCTCCAGCGCCCGCAGCGCCGGCGCGCCGAACACCCGGGGGGCGACCTCCGCGCACTGGGGGCAGCGCTCGGACCCCGCCGCCTCGGCCATCGGTCGGAGCACCTCGAACGGCCCGCACGCCGCGCATCGGAACCCGTACGTGGGCATCGTTTCCCCCCACCTGTCGACGCCGGGCCGGGCGGACGCTCGCCGGGGCTCCGGTCGGCCGCTACCCAACGGGCTTCACCGACCTGACGAACAGTTCCGAGCCAGCCATGTACTGTCATCCGAAACTATTCAGGATGACGATGACCGTCAAGGGGTTGCCGATCCGGACGCGGCCGACCGACCGACGACGTGGACGCACCGGCGGCGCCCAGCGGCACCCGCCGGCCCGCGCCGACGGCCCGGCGGCCCGGCGGCCCGGCGGCCCCCAGCGGCCCAGCGGCCCAGCGGCCCGGCGGCCCGGCGGCCCGGCGGCCCGCACAGAGGGGTTACCGGCGGCACAGAGCCTGTAGACCCTGTGCCGCCGGCACCTGGTCTGTGCCGGCACTACCGGGACTGCGTCGCCCGGACCTGGTCTGTGCCGGCGGTAGCCGGTGTGTGCCGCCGGCACCTGGTCTGTGCCGCCGGCACCTGGTCTGTGCCGCCCGCACCCGGGCTGTGCCGGCGCTACCGGGACTGCGCCGCCCAGACCTGGCCTGTGCCGGCGGTAGCCGGGCCGCGCGTCAGCTGTCGGCGGGGTCGCGGTCCCGGGCGGCGAAGCGCGAGTGGTGGCGGCTGTAGCTGAAGTAGACGACGAACCCGATCAGCATCCAGACGATGAACCGCAGCCACGTCTCGACGCTCAGGTTGAGCATCAGCCACACACACGCGACGACCGCCAGGACCGGCACCACGGGCACCAGCGGGGTGCGGAACCCTCGGGAGAGCTCGGGTCGGGTCCGCCGCAGCACCAGCACGCCGATCGACACCAGCACGAACGCGAAGAGCGTGCCGATGTTGACCATCTCCTCCAGGTTGCCGGCCGGGAAGAACGTCGCCGCCAGTGCCACCACCACGCCGACCAGCAGCGTGATCCGCACCGGGGTGCCCCGGGTGCCGGTGTTCGCCAGCCCGCGCGGCAGCAGCCGGTCGCGGGACATCGCGAACAGCACCCGGGTCTGGCCGAGCATCAGCACCAGCACCACCGTGGTCAGCCCGGCCAGCGCGCCCAGCGAGATGACCACGGCCGCCCAGTTGACGCCGTTCAGCGCGAACGCGGTGGCCAGGGTGGCCTTGGTACCGTCCGGCTTGGTGGCCAGCTCGGTGTACTTGACCATCCCGGTGAGCACCAGGGACACCGCCACGTACAGGATCGTGATGACGATCAGCGAGCCGATGATGCCGCGCGGGACGTCCCTCTGCGGGTTGCGGGTCTCCTCCGCGGTGGTGGCCACCACGTCGAAGCCGATGAACGCGAAGAACACCAGCGAGGCACCGGCCAGCAGCCCGTAGATCCCGAACGTGCTGGAGCCGCCGCCGAGCAGCGCCACCAGCGTCTGGTGCAGCCACGAGCTACCGGACGACGAGCCCGACGCGGAGCCGGACGTGGCGGGCGGGATGAACGGGCTGTAGTTGGCGACCTTGACGTACCCGATGCCGACCACGACCACCAGCAGCACGACCAGGATCTTGATCGCGGTGATCACCTGGCTGACCCGGCTGGACAGCTTCACCCCGAGGGCGAGGACGGCGGTCAGCGCGATCACCAGCAGCAGCGCGCCCCAGTCGAACTCGAACACCCCGAGCGACACGCTGGCGCTCTCCAGCGGCACTCCGGCCAGCCCGAGGAACTGCGCGAGGTACTGCGACCAGCCCTTGGCCACCACCGCCGCGCCCACCGCGAACTCCAGCACCAGGTCCCAGCCGATGATCCAGGCCGCCAGCTCGCCGAAGGTGGCGTAGGAGAAGGTGTAGGCGCTGCCGGCCACCGGCACGGTCGAGGCGAACTCCGCGTAGCAGAGCGCGGCCAGCCCGCAGGCGATCGCGGCGATCACGAAGGCGAGCGCGACCGACGGGCCGCTCACGTTGCCCGCCGTACTGGCGGTCAGCGTGAAGATGCCCGCGCCGACCGCCACCGCGACGCCGAACACGACGAGGTCGAGGGCGCCGAGCTCGCGTTTCAGCCTGGTGCCCGGCTCGTCGGTGTCCGCGATGGACTGCTCGATGGACTTGACGCGTGCCCTACCGCTGTCCGCCATGCGCGGCACGGTACCTCCCGCGCACGGCCCTGAGCAGCATTCTTGATCGAGGCTTGATGCGATCATCCCCGCTCGGAGCATTGACGGAGGGTCACCGGGGCGCGCCCAATTACGCGATGACCCCGCCGCCGGAGCCCGCAGGCCCCGCCGCCACCGAGCCGGTCCTCCCCGACGACGCCGACGAGCGCCGGCTGCACGAGCTGGGGTACGCGCAGGAGCTGAAACGCTCGATGTCGGCGTTCAGCAACTTCGCCGTGTCGTTCACGATCATCTCGGTGCTGTCCGGCTGCCTGACGCTGTACCTGTTCGGGATGACCACGGGCGGCCCGGTGGTCATCGTGTGGGGCTGGCTGGCGGTGGGCGCGCTGACCCTGCTGGTCGGGATGGCGATGGCGGAGGTCTGCTCGGCATACCCGACGGCGGGCGGGCTGTACTTCTGGGCCGCCCAGCTGGCCCGGAGCAACGCTCCGGCGTGGGCCTGGTTCACCGGCTGGTTCAACGTGCTCGGCGAGGTCGCGGTGACCGCCGGGATCGACTTCGGCGCGGCCACCTTCCTGAACGCGCTGCTCGACCTGCGGTTCGGGTTCGCCGCGACTCCCGGGCACACGGTCACACTGTTCGGCCTGATCCTGCTGCTGCACGTGCTGCTGAACACCGTCGGGGTGCGGCTGGTCGCCCTGCTGAACTCGATCAGCGTGTGGTGGCACGTGTTCGGCGTGCTGTTCATCGTCGTCGTGCTGGCCCTGGTGCCCGACCGGCACCAGTCGGCCGGGTTCGTGTTCGGCCACTTCGTGAACGAGACCGGCTGGACCTCCCCCATCTACGTGGCGGCGCTGGGCCTGCTGCTGGCGCAGTACACGTTCACCGGTTACGACGCGTCCGCGCACATGATCGAGGAGACCAAGGGCGCGGCCACCGCGGGACCGAGGGGCATCGTGATGTCGATCCTGGTCTCGCTGGCCGCGGGCTGGGTGCTGCTGGTCGGGCTGACGTTCGCCATCCAGGACTACGAGGCCGAGCGCACCTCGGCCACCGGAGTGCCGCCGGCGCAGATCTTCATCGACGCCACCGGCAACGCGCTGGGCACCCTGCTGCTGGTGATCGTGATCGTGGCCCAGCTGTTCTGCGGCATGGCGTCGGTGGCCGCCAACTCGCGGATGATCTTCGCGTTCTCCCGGGACGGCGCGTTGCCCGGCTCGTCGCTGTGGCGCCGGGTGGGTACCAAGACCCGGCTGCCGAACAACGCGGTGTGGCTGGCGGCGGCGTCGGCGTTCGTGCTCGGCCTGCCCTACCTGTGGAACTCGACGGCGTACGCGGCGGTCACCTCGATCGCCGTGATCGGGCTGTACATCGCCTACGTGGTGCCCACCTACCTGCGGCTGCGCGCCGGCGACCGGTTCCGGCCCGGGCCGTGGAACCTGGGCCGCTGGGGCCGGCCGGTGGCGGTGACGGCGGTGGTCTGGGTGATCATCATCGTGATCCTGTTCATGCTGCCAACCACCAGCCCGGTCACCGCGTCTACGTTCAACTACACCCCGCTGGCGGTGCTGGTCGTGCTGGGCTTCGCCGGGATCTGGTGGCTGGTCTCGGCGCGCAAGTGGTTCACCGGGCCCCGCAGGCAGGGCAACATCGACGAGCTGATCGAGCTGGAGGCGCGCTCCGGGGAGAAGACGTGACGTCGCTGCACGACCGGGAGGGGATGCTCACCGAGTCCGAGCTGCGCGACGCCGTCGGCCGGGGCGACATCTCCACCGTGCTGCTCGTGCTCGTCGACATGCAGGGCCGCCTGCAGGGCAAACGCTGCAGCGCGAAATACTTCCTGGAGGAGGTGCTGCCGCACGGTGCCGAGGCGTGCAACTACCTGCTCGCGGTGGACGTCGAGATGAACACCGTGGACGGGTACGCGCTGACGTCCTGGGAGCAGGGCTACGGCGACTTCGAGCTGGTGCCCGACCGGGACACGCTGCGCCGGATCCCGTGGCAGCCGGGCACCGCGCTGGTGTTCGCCGACCTGCGGCTGACCAGCGGGGAGCCGGTCGGGCCCTCGCCCCGCCAGGTGCTGCGCAGCCAGCGCGACCGGCTGGCCGAGCGCGGCTGGCACGCGGTGGCCGGCACCGAGCTGGAGTTCATCGTCTACACCGACTCCTACGAGGACGCCTGGCGCGCCGGGTACCGCGACCTCACCCCGGCCAACCTGTACAACCTGGACTACTCGATCCTGGCCACCAGCCGGATCGCGCCGCTGCTGGATGCGATCACCTCGGGGATGGGCGGCGCCGGGCTCTACGTGGAGTCGGCCAAGGGCGAGTGCAACCTCGGCCAGCAGGAGATCGCGTTCCGCTACGACGAGGTCCTGGTCACGGCGGACAACCACGCGCTCTACAAGAACGGGGCGAAGGAGATCGCCGCGCAGCGGGGCTGCTCGCTGACGTTCATGGCCAAGATCGACGAGCGGGAGGGCAACTCCTGCCACATGCACCTCTCGCTGCGTGACGAGGCGGGCGCCCCGGTGCTGGCCGGAGACGCCGGCGGCCTGTCCCCGCTCGGCGAGCACTTCCTGGCCGGCCAGCTCGCGGCGCTGCGCGAGTTCACCCTGCTGTTCGCGCCGAACATCAACTCCTACAAGCGGTTCGCGCCGGGCAGCTTCGCGCCGACCGCCGTCTCCTGGGGCCGGGACAATCGGACCTGCGCGCTGCGGCTGGTCGGGCGCGGTCAGTCGCTCCGCCCGGAGAACCGGCTCCCGGGCGGCGACGTGAACCCGTACCTCGGGCTGGCCGCGGTCATCGCGTCCGGGCTGTACGGCATCGAGCACGAGCTGCCGCTGCCCGACCCGATCACCGGCAACGCCTACGCCAGCGACGCGGCGACGGTACCGACCACGCTGCGCGAGGCGCTGGAGCTCTGGGAGTCCTCGAAGCTGGCCCGGGAGTGCTTCGGCGAGGAGGTGGTCGCGCACTACGCCACCATGGCCAGGGTCGAGCTGGCCGCCTTCGACGCGGCGGTCACCGACTGGGAGCGGGTGCGCGGTTTCGAGCGGTTGTGACCTGATGCGGCCCGGTGCCGCGCGGCCGGGCGGGCGCCCCGCACGGCGGTTAGGTTGGCGGCGTGGACAGGCTTGCTGATCGAGTAGCGGTGGTCACCGGCGCCGGCAGCGGGATCGGGCTGGCGGCCGCGCGCCGGCTGTCGTCCGAGGGTGCCCGCATCGTGTGCGTGGACATCGACCCGGACACCGCGCACGCGGCGGCCGACGAGGTCGGCGGGCTGGCCGTGCGCGCCGACGTCACCGACCCCGACGACGTGGCCCGGATCTACGCCACCGCGCACGACGCCCACGGGCGGATCGACGTGGCGCTGCACAACGCCGGCATCTCGCCGGCCGACGACGACTCCATCCTGACCACCGGGTTGGACGCCTGGCAGCGGGTGCAGCAGGTGAACCTCACCTCGGTGTACCTGGGCTGCCAGGCGGTGCTGCCGTACATGCGGCAGGCCGCCCGGGGCTCGATCATCAACGTCGCGAGCTTCGTCGCCGTGCTGGGCTCGGCGACCTCGCAGATCTCCTACACCGCGTCCAAGGGCGGCGTGCTGGCGATGTCCCGCGAGCTGGGCGTGCAGTTCGCCAGGGAGGGCATCCGGGTCAACGCGCTGTGCCCCGGGCCGGTGAACACGCCGCTGCTGCGCGAGCTGTTCGCCGCCGACCCGGAGCGGGCCCAACGCCGGCTGGTGCACGTGCCGATGGGCCGGTTTGCCGAGGCCGACGAGATCGCCGCCGCCATCGCGTTCCTGGCCAGCGACGACTCGTCGTTCATCACCGCATCGCAGTTCCTGGTCGACGGCGGGATCTCGGCCGCCTACACCACCCCGCTGTGACAGCCCGCCCCATCGTCGCGCTGACCAGCTATGCCGAGCCGGCCACCTGGGGCGTCTGGTCCGAGGTGCCGGCCGCACTGCTGCCGTGGACCTACGTGCGGCGGGTGGCCGACGCCGGGGGCGCGCCGGTGCTGCTGCCACCGGTGCCCGAGGCCGTCGACGCGTGCCTGGACCGGGTGGACGCGCTGCTGGTCACCGGCGGCGCGGACATCGAGCCGGCCCGCTACGGCGCGGCCCCCGACCCCCGGCTCGGTCCGATCCGCCCGGAGCGGGACGCCACCGAGCTGGCCGCCCTGGACGCGGCGGCCCGGCGCGGTCTCCCGGTGCTGGGGATCTGCCGGGGCGCGCAGCTGCTCGCCGTGGCCCGGGGTGGCTCGCTGCACCAGCACCTGCCCGACCACGCGCCCCGGGTGCCCGGCCGGTTCGAGCCGACCCCGGTGCGGATCGACGCCGGCTCCCTGCTGGGCGCCGCGCTGGGCAGCTCGACCACCCTCTGGTGCCACCACCACCAGGGAATCGACCGGCTCGGCGACGGGCTGGTGGCCACGGCGTGGTCACCGGACGGCGGCATCGAGGCGGTCGAGGACCCGGACGCGCGGTTCGTCGTCGCCGTGCAGGCCCACCCCGAGGAACCCGGCGACACCGCCGCGCTGTTCGCCGCCTTCGTCGCCGCCGCGTCCGGCTGACCGGGCGCGGCACGACCGGCACGAACGGACCGGGCCGCCCGGGCCAGAGCGCGCGGCCTCAGCGGACGGCGTCGTCCTGCGCGGTGCGGTCCAGGTCGGGCTCGAGGTAGATGATCCGCGCGGCGGGGACGGCGGAGCGCACCCGCCGCTCGGCGTCGTCGATGGCCCGCGCCACGTCCTCCACGGGCAGCCCGGGGGTGAGCGCGACCTTCGCCGCGACCAGCAGCTCGTCCGGGCCGAGGTACTGGGTGCGCATGTGCAGCATCCGCTCCACCCGGCCGGCCTCCAGAGCGGCGGTGATGGCGCGCACGGTGGCCGCGTCGGCGCCCTCGCCGATCAGCAGGCTCTTCATCTCCACGATCAGGATGGCGGCCACCGCGAACAGCAGCAGCCCGATGCCGACCGTGCCGATGCCGTCCCACACCCCGTCGCCGGTGAGCACCGACAGCCCGATCCCGACCAGGGCCAGCACCAGCCCGATCAGCGCGCCGAAGTCCTCCAGCAGCACCACCGGCAGCTCCGGCTCGACGGCCCGCCGGATGAACTGCCACCAGGACAGGTCGCCCTTCAACGGCCGGGACTCGTGGATCGCGGTGCGGAAGCTGTAGCTCTCCAGGCCCAGCGCCACCAGCAGGATCACGAACGCCACCACCGGGCTCTCCACCGGGTGCGGCTCGACGATCTTGTGGACGCCCTCGTACAGCGAGAACGCGGCGCCCAGGGTGAACAGCAGCAGCGCCACCACGAACGCGTAGAAGAAGCGGTCCCGCCCGTAGCCGAACGGGTGCTCGGGGGTGGCGGCCCGCGCGGCGCGCTTCTTGCCGAACAGCAGCAGGCCCTGGTTGGAGGTGTCGGCCAGCGAGTGCACCGACTCGGCGAGCATCGAGGACGACCCGGTCACCAGGAACCCGATGAACTTGGCCACCGCGATCCCCGCGTTGGCGGCCAGCGCGGCCAGGATCGCTCGAGTGCCGTTTCCCGCGGACATAGCGGCTGCTCCCAGGACGAGTGGTGGGCGTGCGTCGATCCTAGGGCCCGCCCGATCGGCCCAGTGATCGACTCAATGATCGACTCGGCTCAGCCGACCGCCCGGCACAGGCCGTCGGTGGCCAGGAACAGCTGTGCCGGGCCGTCCACCGAGGCCGCCTTGGCCTCCACGTCCCAGGCGTCCAGCCAGATCGAGTCGCCCTGGCGCATGGTGAGCGCGCCGCCGGGGCCGGCGGACACCTTGGCCGAGCCGGCGGTGCAGAGCAGGATCCGGGGGCCGGCGTCGGGCAGCGAGACCACGTCGCCGGCGTTCGCACCGGCCCAGTCCAGCCGCCACAGCCGGAACTCCTCGGCCTCGGTGTCGTACCGGGTGATCGCCCCGTCGGTGTCGCCGAACACCATCGGCGGCGGCCCGGCGGCGAAGTCGAGCACCCGCAGCAGCTCCGGCACGTCGACGTGCTTCGGGGTGAGCCCGCCGCGCAGCACGTTGTCCGAGTTGGCCATCAGCTCGATGCAGGCGCCGGACAGGTAGGCGTGCAGCAGGCCGTCGCCCTGGTAGAGCGCCTGCCCCGGCTGCAGCACCACCCGGTTGAGCAGCAGCGCGGCCAGCACGCCCGCGTCGCCCGGGTAGCGCTCGGAGAGCTCCAGCACGGTGCGGGCCTCGGCGCGGAACCGGCCGGCGCGGTCGGCCCTGTCCGCCCCGGAGCCGGAGTCGGCCGCCCGGCGGAGCATGCGCACGCAGCCCTCCTGCACGGCCGGCACCAGCTGGTCGAGCAGCTGCTGCGGCAGGGTGATCCAGGTGCTGAACAGCGCGCGCAGGCCGTCCCGGTCGGGCTGCCCGGCCAGCAGCTCGACGTGCCCGGCCAGCTCCGGCACGGCCAGCTCGTGCAGGAAGTCGACGGTGACCGACGGCTCGCGGAACCCGGTCAGGGCGTGGAACTCGGTGAGCGCGCACACCAGCTCGGGCTTGTTGTTCGGGTCCTTGTAGTTGCGCCGCGCGGCGTCCAGCGCGATGCCGGCGGCGTCCTCCCTGGCGTACCCGACGCGGGCGTGCTCGGCGCTCGGGTGGGCCTGCAGGCTGAGCGGCTCGTCCGCCGCGAGGACCTTGAGCAGGAACGGCAGCCGGCCGCCCCAGCGCGCGGCGCTGTGCTCGCCCAGCCGGCCGGCCGGGTCGCGGTTCAGCTCGGCGAGCAGGGACAGCCGCTGCCCGTCGGCGGTGAGCAGGTAGGACGGGTCACCCGGGTGCGCACCGAGCCACAGCTCCGCCTCCGGGTGCGGGGAGGGCACCTCGCGACCCTGCAGCGTGGCGATCGCCGTGCGCGATCCCCAGGCGTACCGGCGGACCGGGTTGTCCAGTAACTCCATCGCTCTCCGAAGGTAGCCGGTGCCGATCGGACCTGGTCAGGCCGGGCCGGACAGCTGCCACGCGCCGTCCGGGTCTGCGCCGCGGTCCGACCCGAGCACCGCGGTGGCCAGGCCGAGGTACAGCGCGGCCAGGTCGAACCGGGTGGCCAGCACCGCCGCCCGGCGCAGCGACGCGTTGCGGGACCCCAGCGGGATCTCCTCGACGGGGTGCAGTGTGTCGGCAGTGTCCCAGGTCCGTCCAGCCCGCCGGATCGAGGCGGCCTCCGGGTCGCCGTCCTCGGTGGCCAGCAGCACCACCCGGGGCGGCGCCGCCAGCGAGCCGCTGCCCGCGCCCGGGTTGATCGGGTCGTCGAACGGGTCGTGGAAGATGCCGCCCTCGCCGGGGTTGGCCAGCGCGCGTTGCAGGCCGACGGCGGCGGCCGCCTCGGCGACGTCCGCCGAGTGGGCGACCATCGCGGCGTGGCCGGCCAGCGTCGCGGAGGCGTAGCCGGCCAGCTCGGTGGCCACCGCGTCGACGCCCCACAGCAGCGGCGTGTGGTCGGCCAGCCGCAGCGCCAGCGACTTGGCCGGGTTGACGAACGACTCGTGCGACGGGTGGTCCCGCTCGGACTCCCGGTCCAGCTCGGCGGCCAGTTCGTCGAGGTCGACCGAGAGCAGCCCGAGGGCGGAGCCGGCGATCAGCAGGGTGGCCAGCGCGCGCGGGAAGTCGAGCCCCGGCGGCACCGGCACCCTCGGCTCCAGCACCCGGGCGGCGCCGGCCCCGGCCGCCACGATCGGCCCCTCCCTCGGGCTGGACAGCACCACCTCGCAGCCCCGCCGGACCGCGCGGCCCACGGAGTCGGCCAGGTCACGGTCGTCCGGGTCGGCGGTGTGCGCCACCAGCACGTCCAGCGGCCCGAGCCAGGTGGGCGCGGCGTCCGCCACCACCACCGGCACCGGACACGCCGAGCCGAGCAGCGCGGCGAACAGCGGGACGGCGTACCGGGAGGACCCGGGCCTGCGCAGCAGCACCAGCGCGCGGGGCCGGGACCCGGACAGCCGGTCCACCCCGGCCTCCCGGGCGGCCTGCGCCGCGGAACGCACCTGCGCCCCGGCGGTGGCCGCCGAGCGCAGCAGCCCGGCGCTGTCCAGCTCGGTCAGCACCGAGGCGTTCTCCAGCAGGGTGTCGTCCAGCACGGTGCTCACTTCCCGCTCGGTGGACCGCCCGGGGCATCGGCGGTCCCGTCGGGCAGCTGCGCCTCGTCCAGCAGCAGCACCGGGACGCCGTCCACCACCGGGAAGCGCCGTCCGCACGAGGTGCAGGTCAGCACCGCGGCATCCGGGTCGGCGTCGGTGCCCACCCGCAACGGCGCGTGGTCCGGCGATGGGCAGGCGAGGATCTCCAGCAGCTGCGGATCCAGCTCGACGGCCACGGCCGACCCCTCTCTCTCATGTGCCATCCGTGTTCAGCCCCGCACCAGCGCGAGCACCTCGTCGCGCAGCTCGGCGACCGCCCCCGGGTCGGCGGCCTCCACGTTCAGCCGCAGCAACGGCTCGGTGTTGGACGGGCGCAGGTTGAACCACGCGCCGTCCGGCAGCGAGACGGTCAGCCCGTCGAGCTCGTCGAGGAGCACGCCGGGCCGGCCCGAGTAGGTCCGCCGGACCGAGGCGATCCGACCGGCCGGGTCGGCCACCGTCGAGTTGATCTCGCCGGAGGCCGCGTACCGACCGTACTCGGCCATCAGCTCCGACAGGGGCCCGTCCGACCCGGCCAGCGCGGCCAGCACGTGCAGCGCGGCCAGCATCCCGGAGTCGGCCCGCCAGAAGTCGCGGAAGTAGTAGTGCGCGGAGTGCTCGCCGCCGAACACCGCTCCCGTGCTGGCCATCGTCTGCTTGATGAACGAGTGCCCGACCCGGGTGCGCACCGGCCGGCCGCCGTGCTCGGTGACGATCTCCGGCACCGCCCGCGAGGTGATCAGGTTGTGGATCACCGTGGCGCCCGGCTCGCGGGCCAGCTCGCGCACCGCGACCAGCCCGGTGATCGCGCTGGGGCTGACCGGCTCGCCCCGCTCGTCGACCACGAAGCAGCGGTCGGCGTCGCCGTCGAAGGCCAACCCGAGGTCAGCACCCTCGGCGACGACCCTCTCGCACAGGTCCACCAGGTTCGCCGGGTCGAGCGGGTTGGCCTCGTGGTTGGGGAACGTCCCGTCCAGCTCGAAGTACAGCTCGACCAGCTCGACCGGCAGCCCGGCCAGCGCGTCCGGCACCGTGTGCCCGGCCATCCCGTTGCCCGCGTCGACCACCACCTTCAGCGGCCGCATCCCGGACAGGTCGACCAGCGATCGCAGGTGCGCGGCGTACTCGCCCAGCAGGCTGCGCTCGCTGACCCGCCCCGGCGCGCCGGGCTCGGCGAGGCCGATGCCCCGCTCGGCGTCCGCGCGCAGCTCCAGCAGCCCGCAGTCCTCGGCGACCGGCACCGCGCCCGCCCGGCACAGCTTGATCCCGTTGTACCGCGCCGGGTTGTGGCTGGCGGTGAACATCGCGCCGGGCAGCTCGAGGCGGCCGGAGGCGAAGTAGAGCATGTCGGTGCTGGCCAGCCCGATGTCGACGACGTCGAGCCCCTGGCCGGTCACGCCCTCGGCGAACGCGCCGGCCAGCTCGGGCGAGCTGTCGCGCATGTCGCGGGCCACCACCACCGCCCCGGCACCCGACCCGGCGCCCGGCCCCGTGCCGGGCTCGGACACCAGCCTGGCGAACGCCGCCCCGAGCCGGTGCGCCACGTCGACGTCGAACTGCTCCCCCACGACACCACGGATGTCGTACGCCTTGACGATCGCGGACAGGTCGCGGACAGCCAGCTCGGACACCCGGTGAGCCTATCGGCTCGACGATCCTGCCCGCATGAAGTCCGTGACCAGCGCGGAGAGTCGGGCCGGCGCGTCGACCGGGACGAAGGTCGCCGCGTCCTCCACCCACTCCAGCCGGGCGTCCGGCCACTCCGCCACCAGCCGGGTGGCCTGGGCCGGCCGGAAGAACCGGTCGCGGCGCCCCCAGGCGAGCAGGATCGGCTTGCCGAACCGGGACAGCTCGGCCGCCGCCCACTCGGTGTGCCGGGTGGAGATGCCGCGCAGCACCGCCCCCACGTCGCGGCGGACACCCGGGTCAGTCCGCACCGGCCCGGCCCAGGAGTCCGCGCGCTCCCGGTCGACCGGGGTCGCGGACAGCCAGCCGAACGCGATGGGCAGCCGCCGCACCGGGCGCGCCCGCATCAGCTGGCCGAGCAGCCACAGCCCGCCGGGCACCCGGGCCAGCAGCTGCAGGTAGCGGAACGCCGGCGGCAGGAACTGGCGGTGGGTGTCGCAGTTGGTCAGCACCAGCCCGGCCAGACGCTCCGGGTGCGCCGCGGCCACCAGCTGGCACATCGCGCCGCCGGTGTCGTTGCCCACCAGCGTCACCTCCCGCAGGTCCAGCGCGGCGAGGAACTCGGCGATCAGCGCCGCCACCCCGGGCGGGGTCAGGTCCGTGCCGGGCCGCAGCGCCAGCGGGTGCGAGCCCAGCGGCAGCTCCGGCACCACGACCCTGGCGTGCTCGCCGAGGCCCGGCAGCACGTCGCGCCACAGCGAGCCGTTCACGAACAGGCCGTGCACCAGCACCACCACCGGCCCGGACCCGCCGGTGTCGGTGTAGCGCACCGGGCCCGCGTCGAGCGTGGTCTCCTCCATGTCCGCCCCTTTCACATACATACTGTCTGTATTTGAACCCGGAGATAACATACAGCCTGTATGTCAACCAGGAAAGAACGATCCGAGGGCACCCGCGCCGAGCTCGTGGCGGCGGCCACCGACCTGTTCGCCGAGCACGGCTTCGCCGGGGTGGGCACCGAGGACGTGGTGCGGCGCGCCGGGCTGACCCGGGGCGCGCTCTACCACCACTTCGCGGACAAGCGGGAGCTGTTCGCCGCCGTGCACGAACGGCAGGAACGCGAGCTGATCGGCCGGATCCAGGAGTTGATGGCCGGTGCCGGCCCGACCGGAGCCCCCGGCGCTCCCGACCCGATCGACGTGCTGCTGGCCGGGATGCGCGCCTTCCTGGACGCCTGCCGCGAGCCGGGTTTCGTCCGGATCGCGCTGCTGGACGCGCCGACCGTGCTGGGCTGGGCGCGCTGGCGGGAGGTCGACGAGCGGTACGGGCTCGGGCTGGTGACCACCGTGCTCGACGGGGCGATGGCGGCCGGCGCGCTACGCCGGCGGGACTCCCGGCCGCTGGGGCACCTGCTGCTGGCCGCGCTCGGCGAGGCCGCCCAGGTCATCGCACACGCGGACGACCCGGACCGGGCCCGCGCCGACATGGAGGCCGCGCTGCTCGCGCTGCTGGACGGCCTGCGGGCCTGAACCACGGAGCCCGGGACCAGCACCCCGGCCGGACACCCGGGACCCGGTCAGCCGTCGCGGCCGCGCAGCACCCGCAGGTGCCGCCCGCCGCCGGCCACCGGGCCGGGGTCGGCCTGGACCGCGCGACCCGCCTCCCGCACGGCCTCGGCGAGCGCGGTCAGCTCGTCGGGCGACGGCATGGTCGGCAGCTCACCCTCGTACCGGACCACGTCCCACCCGCGCGGCACCGTCAACCGCTTGGCGTGCATCGCGCACAGGTCGTACGAGTGGGGCTCGGCCTGGGTCGCCAACGGACCGATCACCGCGGTGGACTCGGCGTAGACGTACGTCAGCGTGGCCACCGCATGCTCGGTGCACCCGCTGCGTGAACACCTCCGCACGTCCCGCACCGCGCGACCATATCTCCTGAGCGCGACCGGATGTGGCACCGACGCGTACCCTCACCGCGTGAGGTCAGCACGGAACCGGGTGACGGGGCGCGCACGCGGCCGGGACCGGCGGGGACGGGGCCTGCGGGGCCTGCGGTACCCGGTCACGGCGCCGGTGTTCAAGAACCGCGCGCAGCGGTTCGACGACATGGTGCTGGAGGCCCTGGAGCCGATCGAGGACCGCTGGGGCGACGAGCTGACCGAGCTGGACCTCGCCGTCGACATGGTGCCGGAGATCGAGCAGACCGACCCGGACGCCACGAGCTGGCCGCCGGAGGTGGTCGAGGACCTCGGCGTCCCGCTGGCCCAGCTGGTGCCCGCGGGCGTCGACGGCCGGGGCCTGCCGACCCGCGCGCGGATCGTGCTCTACCGCCGACCGCTGGAGGCGCGCTGCCGCGACGGCATCGACCTGGTCGACCTGCTGCACGAGGTGCTCATCGAGCAGATCGCCTGCTACCTGGGTGTGGAACCGGACTCGCTGGAGACCGGCGGCGAGGGCTGAGCCACGCCCGGCGCACCATCATCAACCCAACCCCGGCGCACCGCGGTTGAACTGATCATGATTCGGGTCCGCACCGAGGCCACGCTGCCCCACGCGCACCCGAACCCCGAGACAGCACCGGACGGTGCGTCCCGAGGTCGCCGTGACCGACCCTCTCAGCCGGCCTGCCGCTTCAGCCTGCGCCGCTCCCGCTCGGAGAGCCCGCCCCAGATGCCGAAGCGCTCGTCGTGCGCGAGCGCGTACTCCAGGCACTGCGCCCGGACCTCGCACCCGCTGCAGATCCGCTTGGCCTCCCGGGTGGACCCACCCTTCTCAGGGAAGAACGCCTCCGGATCCGTCTCCGCGCACAGCGCGCGGTCCTGCCACTCCTCGTGTTCGGCCTCGTCCATGGCATCGAACACCTCGAACACATCGACCCCGTACAGCGAATCGGATCGTTCGGGGCCGCCCCCGTCATCCTGCTCGCTGCGGCCCGCCGCCCCGACGATCACATTCACCCGCCCATCTTCCGCGCCGGTCATCGCACGCCCGTCCCCCCCGGAGCATCTTCGCCCGTGTATCCCCCTGCGCGACACCGGTAGCTCAGGGTTCAGCGCGGCCGCTGAATGACACTGCTGTGATTACACCGGGAGGATTCTAATAGGTCAAGCTTACGACGCCGAATGCGGAGGGCAATTAGCCCGGTCGATGACGCATCGCCCAGACTGGACGGGTGCCTCGACGTGCGCATACCGCTCAGATCAGCCCGATCTTCCTGCTCCTGGTGGCGATCACGGTCTGTGGCGGCGCCCTCTGCGTCACCGACAGCACCGTCATGGTCACGGTCGGCGTGGTGCTGCTCGTGCTCGGGGGGTGGGCGGTGTCGCTGTGCCTGCACGAGTTCGGCCACGCACTGGTGGCCTACCGGGGCGGCGACACCTCGATCGCCAACCGGGGATACCTCACCCTGGACATCCGCCGCTACCTCAACCCGATGCTCTCCTTCGGGCTGCCGCTGCTGTTCCTGGTCGCCGGCGGCATCCCGCTTCCGGGCGGCGCGGTCTGGATCAACGACTGGGCGCTGCGCACCCGCGCCCTGCGCAGCCTGGTTTCGCTGGCAGGACCCTTGATCAACCTGGTGCTGGGGATCGCGCTCGCCGTCGTGACGAGCGTCGTGGGGATGCCGGACGGGCTGCTGTACGGGCTGTCCTACCTCGCCCTGATCCAGGTGCTCGCATTCCTGCTGAACATCCTGCCGGTCCCCGGGCTGGACGGCTTCGGCGTGCTCGAGCCGTACCTCTCCGGGGCCGCGCGGGCCGCCGCCGACAAGGTCCGCCCGTGGGCGCCGCTGGTGTTCTTCGTCGTGCTGATCGGGGTCCCGGGCGTGTCGTCGGTGCTGTTCGCCGTCGGCCAGGCGCTGTTCGCCGCGCTCGGCGGCGACGAGAGCGCGGCCGGTGCCGGTTACTCTCTGTTCATCTTCTGGCGACACTGATCCGGGCACGGCGGGTGACGACCTTGATCACCCAATCCTGGATCACGGCTCGCTGTGAATTCACCGACGCCAATTCATAATTTTTGTGTTTCCACCGCACGAAGTATCAATGAACCGGGCGGTACGACGTCCGGGTGCGGGCCAAGGAGACCAGTTCCGGCACGGTGTCGGTATTCGTCGGAAGCGCGTCCACCGGCCACCAGCTCAGGTCGTCGGACTCCGCGCTGATCACCGGCTCCGCCCCACGGGGCGCACGGGCCACAAAGCGCACGTCGAAGTGCCGGGTCGGCACCCCCAGCGAGCAGGTGATCGGGTGGACGTCGAGGTGCAGCGGCTCCGGTTCGAGCACCAGCCCGTCGATCCCGGACTCCTCGCGCGCCTCCCGGGCCGCCGCATCCAGCAGCGTCGCGTCCTCGGGCTCGCAGTGACCCCCGACCTGCACCCACCTCCCGACCCTCGGGTGCAGCGTGAGCAGCACGTTTGCTGCGTCGTGGTCGAGCAGGACCACCGATGCGGTGAGGTGCCCCGGCGCGCAGGAACGGTTCCCCGCGTCCTCCCGCGCGGCCAGCAACCCGAGGAACGCCTCACGCAACGCGCGCTGTCCGTTATCGGTCGGCCGCCATTCCCGCAACGTCTGCGCCGCCGAGTGGGCCGTCACCATTCGAACAGTCTCCCCACCACATCGAGTGTCGGCCGCGGCCGAGGCTCCCCGGCCGGGTGGCCGACCGCCACCGCTCCCATCGGCACCCAGTCCGCCGACACGCCGAGGACCTCGCGCACCTGCTCCGGCGCGAAGACCGTGGAACCGACCCAGCAGGAACCCAGCCCCTCGGCGGCCAGCGCCACCAGCAGCGCCTGCACCGCGCCGCCACCGGCGAGGGTGAACATGGCCCGCTCGGCGTCGTTGCGGACGGTGTCGGGGTACCCGTGCGCCCCGTCGAGCACCAGCATCGGCAACAGCACCTCGGGCGCGGTGCGCAGGATGTCGCCCCTGGCCAGCCGCCGGTCCACCTCGGCGGGCGGGCGGCCGTCGCCGGCGAGGTCGGCGCGCCACCGCCGCGCCATCGCGTCCAGCAGCGCGGTGCGCCGAGCGGGGTCGCGCAGCCAACCGAACCGGAACGGTGCGCTGTGGTGCGGGGCGGGCGCGGTGAGCGCGGCGGCCACCGCCCGGCGCACGGCCTCCGGGTCCACCGGCTCGTCGCTGAACGCGCGCACCGACCGGCGGCCCGGCACCGCGTCGCGGCGGCCCTGCGCGAGCGCCTCCTCGGTGCCCAGCCGGAACAGGTCCTGGGCCACCGGGCGGATCAGCCGGGCGGCGGTCGAACCGTCGTCGGCCAGCCGGCCCGGCCCGAGCAGCCCGCGCAGCACCGCCACCGGCACCCCGCCCAGCTTGCCCTTCACCAGGTCCGCCGCGGCGGCCACCTCGTCGGCCAGCGCGACCTCGGTGACGATCAGCTCGTTGCCCTGGCCGTCGCGGGCCCCCTGGTAGCTGTGCAGGACCGGCAGGCCGGAGCTGCCGATGGCCACGTCGGTCTGGCCCATCCGCCAGGTGCGGCCCATCGTGTCGGAGACCACCACCGCCACCTCGCGGCCGGTGCGCGCCCGCAGCGCGGTGCGCAGCCGGGCCGCCGAGCCGTCCGGGTCGACCGGCAGCAACGCCAGCTCGTCGCCGGGGACGTTGGAGGCGTCCACCCCGGCGGCCGCCTGCACCAGCCCGATCTTGTTGGCCACGATCTTCGTCCGGCCGCGCTGGGCCAGCACCCGCTCGGTCTCCCCGGCCACCAGCTCGCGCCGCAGGGCGTCCCGCTCGTCGGGGTCCGTCGGGGCGGCCACCAGCCGCCCCTCGACCTTGGAGATGACCTTGCTGGTCACCACCAGCACGTCACCGTCGGCCAGGTCGGGCACCGCCGCCGCGATCGCCGCCGCCACGTCGTCGCCGGGCCGGAACTCGGGCAGCCCGGTGACCGGCCGCAGCTCCAGCCCCGGGGCGGCGTGGTCGGGGACCGACACGGCCTCGTCGGCGGCCGGTACGGGGCGGGCCGGGGAGGGTACCGGCTCAGGCACCGCCGACCCCGGCCAGCTCCAGGGCGTGCCGGGCCATCTTCGCGGTGGCCTCCACGTCGGTCATCAGCAGCGGCACCGCCCGCACCGCCACCCCGTCGACGTCCGCCCAGTCGCTGTCGTGCACCAGCCAGCCGTCCAGCAGCCCGTCGGCCGAGCGCGCGCCGTAGTGCCGGGCGACGCCCTGCGCGGTGGTCTCCACACCGATCGCGTCCAGGCAGGCGTCCGCCATCCCGCGCACCGGGCGGCCACCGACGATCGGCGACAGCCCCACCACCGGGGCCGGACCGGCGCGCAGCGCGGCCCGGATGCCCGGCACGTCCAGGATCGAGCCGACGCTCACCACCGGGTTCGACGGCGCCAGCAGCACCACGTCGGCGCCGGCGATCGCCTCGGCCACCCCGGGGGCCGGCCGGGCCTGCTCGGCGCCGATCGAGGCGAACCGGTGCGCCGCCGGCTCGGCGCGGTAGCGAACCCACCACTCCTGGAAGTGCACCGCGCGCTGGGGCGGCTCCGGCTCGCCGTCCGGACCGGTGCCGCCCGCCTCCGGGTTGTCGATCACGACGTGCGTCTCCACCCGGTCGTCGCTGGCGGGCAGCAGCCGCACGCCGGGGCGCCACCGATCGCACAGCGCCTCGGTCACCGCCGACAGCGGGTACCCGGCGCGCAGCATCCGGGTGCGGACCAGGTGGGTCGCCACGTCGCGGTCGCCGAGCCCGAACCAGCGCGGCTCCGCGCCGTAGGCGGCCAGCTCCTCGCCGACGGTCCACGACTCCCGCGCGCGACCCCAGCCCCGCTCGGTGTCGATCCCGCCGCCCAGGGTGTACATGCAGGTGTCCAGGTCGGGGCAGACGCGCAGCCCGTGCAGCCAGATGTCGTCGCCCACGTTCACCAACGCGGTGACCTCGTGGGCCGGTGGTTCCGGTTGCTCCGGCCGTTCCCCGGCTCCGGGGCCGGGGATGCCCAGCGCCGCCTTCAGACCCACCAGGAACCGGGCTCCACCGACCCCGCCGACCAGCGCCACGACCTTCATGACAACCCAGCCTACGTCGGTCGCACGGGTCACATCGTGCGGTAGTCCCTCGGGGAGAACCGGGGCCCGAACCGCGGCCTGCGGAACCCGGACGCCTCGACGTAGCGGACCGCGCGCTGCCGCTGCGGGGCGTACGGGGCGAGCACCTCGAGCATCCCGGCGTCGTCCAGCGGCCGGCCCACCAGCGCCCAGCCGACCACCGTGGGGATGTGGAAGTCGCCCACGCTCACCGCGTCCGGGTCGCCCCACGCCCGCTGCGCCACCTCGGCAGCCGTCCACACCCCGATCCCGGGCACCCGGCGCAGCAGCTCCCGCCCGGCCGCGCCGCCCAGCTCCGCCGCCCGCTCCAGCCGGTGAGCCACCGAGGCGGAGGCCAGCAGAGCGCGGCGGCGGGCGGAGTCCACCCCGGCCCGGTGCCACTCCCAGTCCGGGACCGCCCGGACCGCGGCCGGGGTGGGCGGCAGCCACAGCCCCTGCTCGCCGGCCGGCCCCGGCGCGCGGGTGCCGAACCGCCAGCACAGCTCGCGGAACGAGCGGCGGGCCTCCACCCCGGTGACCTTCTGCTCCAGCACGGCGGGCAGCAACGTGTCCCACACCCGGCCGGTGGCCCCGAGGCGCAGCCCGGGCAGCCGGTGCCGGGTCCGCTCGATCAGCGGATGGTGCGCGACGAACCCGGTGTCGTCGTCGCCGGCGCCGAGCAGCGCCGGCAGCCCGTCCAGCACCCGCTCTGCGCCCGGACCCCACGCGGTGGCCTCGACGGTGCCGTCGGCGAGCCTGCGCAGCGACAGCGTGGCCGGACCGTCGGCGGTGGTGGCGGCGCGCAGGCAGGTGCCGGTGGCCGGGTCCAGCCGCAGCGTCGGGTCGCCGCGGCCCCGGCGCAGCGGCACCAGCATGCCGGCCAGGTCCATCCGGAAGTCCGGCCGCCACCGGCGCAGCCGCGCGGGGACCTCGGCCGCGGGCCCCGGGTCGGTGTCCGGCACGGTCACCGTCACACCCCCGAGGAGAACCGCACGCCGCCCGCCGGGAGCACCACGTCCGGCCACACCCGCGCCCCGCCGCGCAGCTCGCAGCCCTCGCCGACCACCGCGCGGTCGCCGACCACGGAGTCGGACACCTCGGCGCCGGCGGCCACCACCGCGTCGGTGCCCAGTACCGAGCGCTCCACCACGGCGTCCTCGCCCACCCGCGCCCCGTCGAACAGCAGCGCGCCGTCCACCCGCGCCCCGGACCCGACCACCGCTCCCGCACCGACCGTGCAGCCGCCGAACAGCACCGCGTCCGGCGCCACCCGCGCCCCCGGCAGCACCAGCGCCTGGCCGGTCGGCCCGGGCAGCGCGGCCGACGGGGCCAGCCCGCGCACCAGGTCCGCCGAGCCCAGCACCAGGTCGAACGGGGTCCCCATGTCGCGCCAGTAGGCGTGGTCGACGTGGCCCAGCATCCGCGCGCCGCCGCTGAGCAGCCCCGGGAACGTCTCCCGCTCCACCGACACCGGCCGCCCGGTCGGGATGGACTCCAGCACCTCACGGCGGAACACGTAGCACCCGGCGTTGATCTGGTCGGTCGGCGGGTCGTCGGCCTTCTCCAGGAACGCCAGCACCCGGCCGTCGCGGTCGGTCGGCACGCAGCCGAAGGCCCTCGGGTCGCGCACCCGGACCAGGTGCAGCGTCACGTCGGCCCCGCCGGCCCGGTGCGTGTGCATCACCGCGGTGAGGTCGGTGCCGGCCAGCACGTCACCGTTGAACACCATCGCCTCGGAGCCGCGCAGGTGGGAGGCCACGTTGCGGATCCCGCCGCCGGTGCCCAGCGGCTCGGTCTCCACCACGTACTCCAGCTCCAGCCCGAACGCCGACCCGTCACCGAAGTACTTCTCGAACGTCTCGGCCAGGTACGAGGTGCCCAGGACGACGTGCCGGATGCCCGCCTCGCGGATCCGGGACAGCAGGTGGGCCAGGAACGGTGCCCCGGCGGTCGGCAACATCGGCTTCGCCGAGGACAGGGTCAGCGGGCGCAACCGGGTGCCCTTGCCGCCGACCAGAACCACAGCGTCCACGTCGCGCATGCTCACGCGGGGAGAGGCTACCTGTGCCGCCGCCGCGGCCGGCGGGCCGCGGACCGCCTCAGCGGGCCGCCCGCCGGACGGCCAGCGCCGAGCGGGTCGTCAGGCCGGCCCGCAGCGCCAGCCGCATCGGCGCCCAGGCCGGGCCCCGGTGCCGGTCGGCCAGGTACCGGTAGGCGCTGCGGTGGTGCTCGGCGAGCATCCGGGCGGACACCTCGGCGTGCGCGGTGGTGGCGTGCCCCCCGGTGTGCAGCACCTCGGCCGCCGGCACGTACCGGTTGCGCCAGCCGGCGTCGGTGAGCCGCTCGCCGAGGTCGACGTCCTCGAAGTACATGAAGTAGCGGGAGTCGAAGCCGCCCACCGAGTCCCACGCCGCGCGCCGCAGCAGCAGGCAGGACCCGGACAGCCAGCCGGCGTCCCGCTCGGCCACCGCCGACTCGGACTGCCGGTAGGCGCGGGTCCACGGGTTGGCCGGCCACACCGCGCCGAACACCGCGTGCCCGGCGCCCCGGCCGAGCGAGGGCAGCAGCCGCGCCGACGGGTAGACCGCGCCGTCGGCGTCCCGGATCAGCGGCCCGAGCGCGCCGGCTCTCGGCTGCCGCGACCCCGCCTCGACCAGCGCGTCCAACGAGCCCGGCCGCCACACCACGTCCGGGTTGGCCACGACCACCCAGCCGTACTCCCGGCCCAGCCCGGCCACGCCCCGGTTCGCCGCGCTGCCGTAGCCGATGTTCTCCCCGATCGGCAGCAGGGTGACCTCCTCGCGCGCCGCCGAGGCCGCCTCGGGCGCGCCGTCGGTGGACGCGTTGTCGGCCAGCACCACGGTGTACGGGCGGGTGGTCGCGGTGCGCAGCGAGTCGAGGAACTCGTCGAGCGCGGCGCCCGGGGAGTAGGTGACCGTGACGACGGCGAGCCCGTCGCCGTAGCTCGTCGGGCCGGGGTCGGCGGGGAGCGGGGGCATGGCCGCGGATGGTAGCCCCGGCTCCGGCCGCCCCGATCAGTCGTCCTGCGGGTCGCCGTCCAGGTCCTCCAGTGCCTGCCGGGCCTCGATGCTGCCCCAGTAGGCGGCGTGCCGGAGGTAGGCGCGCGCCTCGCCCACGCGTCCCGTGGCGACCAGGAACTGCCCGAACGCCCACGCCCAGCCCGGCTCCTGCCCGGCCTCGGCCAGCTCCAGCTCGATCTCGGCCGCGTCGGTGTCGTCCAGCGCGTCGACCAGGAACTGCGCGTACTCGAGGTGCCCCCGGTGCGCGCCCAGCCGGGCGGCCTGCCGGTACAGCTCCTCGGCGCGGGCGTAGCGGCCGTACGCGGCGTGCACGAACGCCTGCGCGTGCAGCGTGGTCGGCCGGGCCTCGTCGGCCCAGTGCGCGGCGGTCGCCGAGGCCAGCTCCGGCTCGCCGAGCTCCCAGTGGACGGCCACCAGGTGCCTCGGCGCCTCGTCGGACCCTGCCTCGGCGGCCTTGCGCAGCATCCGGCCGGCCTCCCGCAGCCGCCCCCGGTCCCGCAGGAAGACGCCGAACGCGACCATCGCCGGCACCTCGCCCGCCACCACCGCGCGCTGGAAGGCCAGCTCGGCGCGCTCGAAGTCGCGGGTCCCGGCCAGTGCCTCGGCCAGCGGGAACGCCAGGTCGGTCCGGCCGGCGCGGACTCGGGGCACCAGCAGCGCCACCACCAGATGAAGGTCGCCCCGGTCGAGGTAGGCGCGGGCCAGCAGGCCCGGGGCGGACGGCTCCCGCCCGGCCACCGCCCGGCGCAGCACATCGATGGCCTCGTCGTGCCGGTCGTGGTCGGCGTCGAGGAGCTTCTCGCCCTGGGCGCTCAGCGGTTCGTCACGCATCACCGACATTGTGGCGCGAAAGGACCACGATGTCCGCCCGAAAGAGCGAACCGGTTGCTCGGTTCGACACCCGCGCGGGCGTCGGGACGGCCTACAGGCGCGGGCCGACCCGCCGGGCGGCGGCCGGGGTGGTCAGCGGCCAGTGGGTCCAGTCACCGTTCTCCCGGTCCTGCTCGGTCGGCCGCCGGAACTCGATCTGGGAGAGGCGCGCGTGCAGCCGCTTGCTCTCCCGGCTGGCGTCCATTCCCAGCCACAGGGCTACCGCCACCAGCAGGCTGAGCAGAACCCATTCCAGACCCATGCACCGGTCAACGACGACGAGCGGACGGCGGTATGCGCCGAACGACACATCACCCTGACGGGTTAGTGGCTATTCACGCTCAGCGCAAGCTGCCGCCATTCTCGGCGTGTCAAGCGACGAGCGGTTCACCCGGAAAGCCGAACGGAGGCCGTCCCGCCACGGGCTCAGCGACGGCAGCCCGGCCGCCGACCACGCCCGACCGGACAGCACCGAGTACGCCGGGCGCGGCGCCGGGCGGGGGAACCGGGACGTGTCGCACGGCCGCACCCGGTCCGGGTCCGCCCCCACCTCCTCGAACACCGCCCTGGCCAGCTCGTACCAGCTCGCCTGGCCGCCGCCGGCGCAGTGGTAGGTGCCGTAGGGCGCGTCCGAACGGCCCAGCGCGACCAGCCCGCGCGCCAGCTCCCCGGCCCACGTGGGGCAGCCGACCTGGTCGTCGACCACGTCCAGGGTGTCGCGGCGGTGCCGGGCGGCGGCGATGGTCTTGACGAAGTTGCGGCCCGCCGCGCCGTACACCCACGCGGTGCGGACCACGTGGTGCTCGGCCAGCTCGGCGCGCACCGCCCGCTCGCCGGCCTCCTTGGTGGCGCCGTACACGCCCGCCGGACGGACCGGGTCGTCGACGTCGAACGGCCGCCGGACCGCGCCGGCGGCCCCGAACACGTAGTCGGTGGACACGTGGACCAGCCGGGCACCGGCGCTCGCGCAGACGCGGGCCAGCCGGGCCGGCCCCTCGACGTTCGCCGCGGCCGCGCCGTCCGGGTCGGTCTCGGCGCCGTCCACGTCGGTCCAGGCCGCCGTGTTGACCACGACCAGCCGGTCCGCGTGACCCGCACCCGCCCAGCGGCGGACCGCCTCGTCCGCCCCGTCACCGGTGAGGTCCAGCTCCGTGCGCCCGGCGGCGGTGACGTCGTCGCCGTCCGCGCGCAGCACGCCCACCAGCTCGCTGCCCAGCTGCCCGCGCGCCCCGGTCACCAGCCAGCGCACCCGCCCGCTCACCGGGCCAGCACCGCCCGCTCGCGCAGCGGTTCCCACCAGTCACGGTGGTCCCGGTACCAGGCCACGGTGTCGGCGAGGCCGTCGGCGAAGGTCACCTCCGGGCGGTAGCCCAGCTCCGAGGCGATCTTGGTGATGTCCACCGAGTAACGCCGGTCGTGCCCCTTGCGGTCGGTCACCGGCCGCACCATCGACCAGTCGGCGCCGGTGGCCTCCAGCAGCAGCTCGGTGAGCCGTCGGTTGGTCAGCTCGGTGCCGCCGCCGATGTTGTAGATCTCGCCGGGCCGGCCGCCCTCGGCCACCAGCTGGATGCCCCGGCAGTGGTCGTCCACGTGCAGCCAGTCGCGCACGTTCAGCCCGTCGCCGTACAGCGGCACCTGCCGGCCGTCCATCAGGTTGGTCAGGAACAGCGGGATGACCTTCTCCGGGAACTGGTACGGCCCGTAGTTGTTGGAGCAGCGGGTGACGCACACCGGCAGCCCGTGCGTGCGGTGGTACGAACGGGCGAGCAGGTCGGACCCGGCCTTGGCCGCCGAGTAGGGCGAGTTCGGCTCCAGCAGGTGGTCCTCGGTCCACGACCCCTCGGCGATCGAGCCGTACACCTCGTCGGTGGACACGTGCACGAACCGGCCGACGCCGTGCTCCAGCGCCGCCTGCAGCAGCACGTGGGTGCCACCCACGTTGGTGGACACGAAGTCGGCCGAGCCGGAGATCGACCGGTCCACGTGCGACTCGGCGGCGAAGTGCACCACCACGTCGACACCGCCCATCAACTCCTCGACCAGCGCGGTGTCCCGGATGTCGCCGTGGACGAACCGGTATCGTGGTGACCCGGACACCTCGGCGAGGTTGGACTCGGACCCTGCGTACGTGAGCAGGTCGAGCACCAGTACCTCGGCGTCGGCGTACCCTGGATAGGCTCCGCCGAGGACGCGGCGCACATAATGCGACCCGATGAAGCCGGCGCCGCCGGTGACCATGATGCGCATGTCCGGGAGTCTGGCACGCGGGCTCCCGGTCCACATCGCGTGTTTTGCGGACCCGGGTGGGCCCGGCCGGAGACGGTCGACGCGCACCGAGCAGAGCAGAGGAGGCGCGTGAACCAGCCGCCAGCTCCGCCCCGAGGGGGCGGGACCCGCATCGGTCTGCGCGTCGTCGTGGCGCTGCTCTCGGCGGCGGTCCTGTTCGCCTCGGGCTTCGGCTGGCACTTCTACCAGGATCTCACCGGCGGGATCAGCACCAGCGACGTGATCGTCGGCGGCGGGTCCCCCGCCCCGCCGGGCTCGGACACGAACGTACTGCTGGTCGGGGTGGACAGCCGTACCGACGCCCAGGGCCGGCCGCTGTCCAAGCAGCTGCTCGCCCAGCTGCGCAGCGGCGCCGAGGACGGCGTGCTCAACTCCGACACGATCATCGTGCTGCACGTGCCGGCCGACGGCGGGCGGGCCACCGCGATCTCCATCCCCCGTGACAGCTTCGTCAACATCCCCGGCTACGGCAAGAACAAGATCAATTCCGCGTACCCCTCGGCCACCATCGAGGCGGCCGGCAAGCTCCGGTCCCGGGGCGAGGACGAGCAGCAGGTGGAGCGGGAGAGCCGCACCGCGGGCCGTACCGAGCTGATCAAGACCGTCGAGGGCCTCACCGGCGTGAAGATCGACCACTACGCCGAGGTCAACCTGCTCGGCTTCTACAACCTGACCAGGGCGATCGGCGGCGTGCCGGTGTGCCTGAAACAGCCGGTCAACGAGTTCCGCTCGGGTGCCCGGTTCCGCGCCGGGCCGCAGACCATCTCCGGGGCCGATGCGCTGGCGTTCGTCCGGCAGCGGCACGAGCTGCCGCAGGGCGACTTCAGCCGGATCCGCCGCCAGCAGGTCTTCCTGGCATCCGTGGCGCACAAGATCCTCTCCGCCGGCACGCTGACCAGCCCCACCAAGCTGCAGGGACTGATCGACTCGGCCAAGGAGGCCGTGGTGCTGGACAAGGGCTGGGACATCCTGGCCTTCGCCCGCCAGGCGTCCAACATCGCCGGCGGCAACCTGGAGTTCCTGACCATCCCCACCCAGGGCGGCGAGAACAACGACCACGGCGACGTGGTCGTGGTCGACCCCGACCAGGTGCAGAAGTTCGTCGCGCAGAAGATCGGCACGCCCACCGACGCGAGCGCGCAGCCGAGCTCCGACGCCCCGCCGACCGCCGTGCCGCCCGACGAGCTGACGGTGGACGTGCGCAACGGCACCGGCCGCAGCGGACTGGCCGGCGAGGTGGCCGACAAGCTGGCCCTGGCCGGCTATCAGCGGGGCAAGCTGGACAACATCACCGCGCCCCGCTCGTCCACCGTGCACTACGCGCCGGGCCACTCCGAGGCGGGCAAGCAGGTGGCCGAGCTGCTCGGCGGCGCCGACACGCAGGAGGACAGCGCGGTGCGGGACGGCACGGTCCGCGTCTACCTGTCGTCCGACTTCTCCGTGTCCGACATGCGCTCGGGCAGCTACGGCTCCGCCGACGACGACTCGGAGAGCTCGTCACGGTCCGGCGACCGGCCCGCCGCTCCCCCGGCCCCGACCGGCCCGCCGATCACCGCCGAGGGCGTGCCCTGCGTCGACTGATATACCTCGTCGGCTGATATACCTCGCGGGGTGACGCCCGCACCCACCCTCACCGACGCCCTGCTCGGGCCGGCCCTCGCGGCCGACCCGACCCAGCCGCTGGTCACCTACTACGACGACGCCACCGGCGAGCGCATCGAGTTGTCCGGCACCACCACGGCCAACTGGGCGGCCAAGACGGCCAACCTGCTGCGCGACGAGTGCGACCTGGAGCCGGGCGGCACGCTGGCGGTCCTGCTGCCGGCGCACTGGCAGACCCTCGCGGTGCTGCTCGGCGGCTGGTGGTGCGGGGCCGACGTGGTGAGCTCGCCGGACGGCGCGGACGTGGTGTGCTGCGACCTCGACCGGCTGCCCGCCGCGCTGGCCGCCGGCGCCGGCGTGGTGGTGGCCCTGTCGCTGCACTCGCTCGGCGCCGGGCTGACCGACCTGCCGGCCGGGGTCGTCGACTACGCCACCGCGGTGCGGCTGCACGGCGACGTGTTCGCCCCGGAGCCCGGTGCGGGCACCGCCGGGCCGGCGCTCGACTCGGCCACCCCGGCGGAGGTGCTCGACACGGCCCGCACGGCGGCGGCCGCCGAGGGGCTGACGCCCGGCGCGCGCGTGCTGACCACCCGCGACTGGTCGGTGCACGACGGGCTGGTGGAGGGACCCCTGGCGGTGCTGGCGGCGGGTGGCTCGCTCGTGCAGTGCCGGAACCTGGACCCGGCGGCCGAGGACCGGCGGGCGGAGAGCGAGCGGGTGACCCACCGGCTGGGCTGAGCATGGCCTTGCCCCGGTTTCGTAACGGCGTTACAGTATGAAACACCGTTACGGAACCAGCGTGAGGAGTCGCCGTGCCCAACGCCTACCTCGAGGGCAATTTCGCCCCCGTGCACCAGGAACGGACCGTCACCCGCCTCGAGGTCACCGGGCACATCCCCGGATACCTGGACGGCCGGTACCTCCGCAACGGCCCCAACCCGATCTCCGAGGTCGACTCGGCCACCTACCACTGGTTCATGGGCGACGGCATGGTGCACGGCGTGCGGCTGCGGGACGGCAGGGCCGAGTGGTACCGCAACCGCTGGGTCCGCTCCCCCGGCGTCGCCGCGGCGCTCGGCGAGCCGGTGCCCGGCGGTCCGGCCTCGGCCCCGATCACCGGCCTGGGCGCCAACACGAACGTCCTCGCGCACGCCGGCCGCACGCTCGCGCTGGTCGAGGGCGGCGTGGCCAACTACGAGCTGACCGACGAGCTGGACACCGTCGGCCCCTGCGACTTCGACGGCACCCTGCCCGGCGGGTACACCGCGCACCCCAAGCGCGACCCCGCCACCGGCGAGCTGCACGCCGTGTCCTACTTCTTCGGCATGGGCAACCGGGTCCGCTACTCGGTGATCGGGACCGACGGCCGCGCGCGGCGCACCCTGGACATCCCCGTCACCGGCAGCCCGATGATGCACGACTTCTCCCTCACCGAGCGGTACGTCGTGCTCTACGACCTCCCGGTCACCTTCGACGCCGCGCAGGCCGTCGCCGAGGCTCCGCTGCCCGGGCTGCTGCGTGCTCCGGCCGCGCTGGTGATGTCCGCGCTGGTCGGCAGGGTCCGGGTGCCCGACCCGGTGAGCGCCATGGTCGGCCGCGCGGTGCCGACCAACGGGCGGATGCCCTACCGGTGGGACCCGCGCTACCCCGCGAGGGTCGGCCTGCTGCCCCGCGACGGCGGCGCGGACGACGTGCGCTGGTTCGACGTGGAGCCCTGCTACGTCTTCCACCCGATGAACGCCTACGACTCCGACGAGGGCGCGGGCGAGACCGTGGTGCTCGACGTGGTCCGGCACCCGAAGATGTTCGCCACCGACCTCAACGGCCCGAACGAGGGGCCACCCACCCTGGACCGGTGGACCGTCGACCTGGCCGACGGCAAGATCCGCGAGTCGCGGCTGGACGACCGGGGGCAGGAGTTCCCCCGGGTCGACGAGCGGCTGGTCGGCCGGAAGCACCGGTACGGCTACGCGCTACGGACCCGGACCGGCACCGGCGCCGAGGCGGGCGACTCGCTGGTCAAGCACGACCTGGTCGCCGGGCGGACCACCGAGATCGCCCTGGGCCGGGGCAGGCGGGGCAGCGAGTTCGTCTTCGTGCCGCGCTCCGCCGACGCCGCCGAGGACGACGGCGTGCTGATGGGGTTCGTCCACGACACCGCCACCGACCGCAGCGACCTGTCCATCCTGGACGCGGCCAGCGGCGAGCCGGTCGGCGCGGTCCACCTGCCGGCGCGAGTGCCGAACGGGTTCCACGGCAACTGGGCGCCCACCTCCGGATGAGCACCCGGACGGGCGGTCAGGGCTCGACGGCCGGGGCCAGCAGCGCCACCACCTGCTCGTGGCCGGGCAGCGACCCGTCCCCGGTCAGCCGGCGGTGCAGCGCGCGCTGGTAGGCGGCACCGACGAGCAGCAGGGCGGCCGTCGTGAGGTCGCAGTCGGCGCGGACCCGGCCGGCCCGCTGCTCGTCGGCGAGGTAGGGGATCAGCAGGGCCATCGCCCGGCCCGGGCCGCCGTCGACCTCGGTGCCCCGGCTCGCCAGATCGGTCCGGATCCGGCCGTCGGCCAGCATCGCGGCCACGATCGGCAGGATGCGCAGGAAGAACTCCTCCAGCACGTCCAGCACGGTCACCAGGCCGTCCCGCACCGACCCCTGGCCGACCCGCTCGCGCACCTGCCGGGTCAGGTCGCCGTACCGCGCCGACTCCCCCTCGATCACGGCCACCAGCAGGCCCACCCGGTCCTTGAAGTGGTAGAAGATGCTGGACTCGGCCGTGCCCGCACGCAGTGCCACGTCCACCGTGGACAGCCGGCCCACCCCCTCGTCGACCAGGATCTCGGTCGCGGCCGCCAGGATCGCCTCGCGCACCCCGGTGCGGGGGCGCCCGCGCGGCCGGGCGTCCACACGAGCGCGCGGCGGATCCGCCATGTCGCTGGTCCCGTCGGTACGGGGAACGAAGGAGACCGCGGATCGTACACCGGCGGACCAGCCACGACACCGCCGTTCAGGACACCCCCGTCGGATCAGCGGGCGGGGAGGACGTCCAGGTCGACCGCCACCGTGCTCCCGGGCGACTCACCGGTGGCGGTGATCCGGTAGTGGCCGGGCGGGTCCCGCTCGAGGATCGGACCCTGCCGGTAGGCGCCGGTGCCGTCGGTCGGGAAGGTGCCCATCACGCCGGTCGTGGGCCCGGTCCAGGCGAAGGTGATCCGCTCGCCCGGGGTGAACCCGGTGGCCGTCGCGTAGTACTGCTCCCCGATCGCCACCCGGGAAGTGCTCAGCGCCAGGGACCGTCCCGCCGCGCCGCCGCCGGCCTGCTCCGCCGTCCCCGCCCGGGGGGACCAGGGGTGCAGCACCAGCAGGATCACCACGGCCAGCACCAGCACGGCCACCACGCTCGCCGCCAGCACCCGCCGGTGCCGCCGCTGCCGGCGCCGCGCCTCGGCGGAGCCCGCCGCGGCCTCCCCGGTGCCCGCACCCCCGGCCGGGGACGGCGGGCCCCCAGGCCCGCCACCGGACTCGTCGCCCGTCGAGCGGCCGCCGCCGTCCGGTTCGCCGCCGTCCGGTCCGCGCGTAGGGCTGTCCGTACCGGTTCGGGCGGCCGGGCCCGTGCCGGGTGCGCCGGCGGCCACCGCCCCCTCGGCCGGGTGGTCTCCCCCGTCGAGCCCGCCGCCGGGTCGGTCGACGGAGGGCGGCCGGTCGGCCGGGCCGCCGGAACGGGCGCGGTGCGCCGTCGACGCCACGGCGGCCGCCGCCAACCCGGCCGCGGCACCGCCCGCCACCACCGCGTGCGGGCCGCCCTCGTCCCCGACCGCCGCGCCGCCGGTGTCGGACTCGCGGCGCTGCTCGGGGACGGCCGCGGCGGCGGTGTCCCGGCGGGTGACCGGCTGCTCGTCGGCCCGGGCGGGCGGGTACCGGGCCGCGAGCACGGACGCGGTCAGCGGCATGGGCGCGCGGAAGGCGAGCACGGCGGTGCCGAGCGCGACGGCGTGGGTCGGGGTCGGGTCCACCCGCACCGGTCGGCCCAGGTGCTGCGCGATCATCCGGGCGACCATCGGCAACCGCGCGGAGCCGCCCACGAGCCGGACCTCGTCCAGGTCGGCGGGGCGCAGCTCCGCGGAGTCCAGTGCCCGGGACAGCACGCCGAGGCTGTACTCGATGTACGGGCGGACCAGGTGCTCGAAGTCCGTCCGGCTGACGCGTACGGCGGTACCGCCCGGCACCGCGACGGTCACCTCGTCGACCTCGGACAGCGCCCGCACCGCGTCGGCGCAGGCACGGCGGAGCCGGTCCAGCAGCACCCGCGCGTCCCGGTCGTCGGCACCCCGCGCGACGACGCGCTCGTCGACGTAGCGCATCAGGGCGGTGTCGAACTCCACCCCACCCAGCCGCTCCACACCCTCGGGGGTACCGACCAGCTCCGCCCGGTCGGCGGTGGCCCGCACGACCGCGACGTCCAGGGAGCCCCCGCCCAGGTCGTACACCGCGACGGTGCGCACGGCGGCCGACGAGCCGTTCGCCGAACCCGGCGCCCTGCCGTTCGCCGGACCGGGCGACGCGGCGTCCGAGGACCCGGCCGTCAGGTCCCGGGAGGGGCCGCTCGCCGCGCCGTTCGCGGACCGGACAGTCAATGGGGTCTGGCCCGCGCCCGGCGGGGCCGGGGCCGACCCGCTCGGACCGGACGCCGGCGCGGCGGGCTGACCGGTAGGTGGACCGGCGGGCTCGGAACCGGCGTCGGCCGCACCTGCCCCCGCCTGCTCCCCGGCACCGGACTCCCCGGCACCGGGCTCGGCGACACCGGGCTCGGCGACACCGGGCTCCACGACACCGGGCTCCACGGCGCCTGGCTCCACAGCCGCCCGGCCCTCTCCGGATGACGGGTCGGACGACGGAGCCGACGCCGCCCCGGGAGAGCCGGGCGGCGGAGCGGGCGGCGACGGCCGGCCGGCGAGGCGGGCCGCGACGGCCACCGGCTCGGGCACCATGGTCGGCCGCAGCAGGCCGGCGTACTTGGACGCCTCCTCGAAGCGGGCCACCCGGAACGGACCCCAGCCGGCGGGGTAGCTGAGCGCGACCCTGTCCGGCGCCTCCCCGCCCCTGGCCTCGATGATCCTGGTGATCACATCGTGCAGCAGCGTGCCGATCAGCGCGGTGACGACGTAGCCCTGGTCGCCCAGCAGCACCGGGTTCGGATCGGCCAGCAGGCGCTTCAGCTCCCGGTTGCCCCGGCTCGGATCGCCCTCGGCGTACCGCTCGTGCGCGGCCTGCCCGGTGAGCAGCGCCCCGTCCTCGGCGAGGTACACCTCGGCGGGCACCGCATCGGCGCCACCGTCGAAGGTGACCGAGGCGACTCCGCCGTCATCGACCACCGCCGCGGTGACCGACGAGGTGCCGAAGTCGATGCCGAGGCTGTACCCCACGACTCACGGTACCAAGTCGACCCCCGTCCGTGGCCCGCTTACTGGGCCGTACGGGGGGCCACTACCACGCGGAGTGCCCGGACATCCGCCGTCATCCGCCGAACAGGCGACGGATGGCTCCGGGGACCAGCGGCGCCGCCCGGTCCACCAGCGGCCCCGCCCGGTCGAACAGCGGTCCCGCACGGTCCAGCAGCGGCGGCAGCCCGGTGCCGGGCCGGACGTCGGACGGCGGCTCGGCGGGCGACTCGAACGCCGGCCGGCGCGGGTCGTCGACCACGAACGCCATCGCGTCGGGCCGCCGGCCGGCTGCCCTGGCGTCGGGCGCGGGCTCGGCGACGGCCGGCTCACCGGCGTCCGGGCGGCCCAGCGTGCGGGCAAGCAGGCCGGCCCCGGGCAGCGTGCCCGCCTGGTCCAGCACCTGGCCGCTGAGTCCGCCGAGCCACTCCACGACGGACGGCGAGGCCGGCGGCGGCGGCGGTGGGGGCTCCGTCCGGCGGCCGACGAGCTCGCGCCGGGCCTGACCGGGCGCCACGACGTCCCGGACGGCGGAGAACGGCGCCCAGATCAGCCCGATCGCGCTGGTGCCGTGCTGGATCTGGTCGAACGTCTTGAACAGCGGGTCGAAGTGGCCGTCGGCGTAGGCCTGGCTCACCGAGGCCGTCGCGGGCCGCAGCGCCCGCATGTGGAAGACCATCTCGCCGAGCAGCGCCTCGGCGTTCTTCAGGATCATGACCGAGGTCACCGCCGCCTCGTAGGGCAGCAGCGCGGCCGTCACGGCCACCTGTACCGCCATCGGCAGGCGGCTCAGCACCTCGTACGGGATGACCGGCGGGTCGCGGTCGGCGGTCGGCGGGTCGTAGGCATCCGGCCGCGTCCGCGAGTAGCGGGGACGCGACCAGGTGCCGCCGGAGTCCACGGGCGGTGGCATCGGTGGTGCCTCCTCGAGCTCGCTCGGCGGTCGGGCTACCGAATCAGTGAGATGAGGCTAACCGCCCGTCACCGCCCGGGGCGACAGGAGGCGTGCGCCGTCACATCACCCGGCCAGGCCCTTGAGCAGTTGGCGGGCCATCACCATGCGCTGGATCTGGTTGGTGCCCTCGTAGATCTGGGTGATCTTCGCGTCCCGCATCATCCGCTCGACCGGGAAGTCCTGGGTGTACCCCGCCCCGCCGAACAGCTGCACCGCGTCGGTGCTGACCCGCATCGCCACGTCCGAGGCGTAACACTTCGCCGCCGAGGCGAAGAACGTCATGTCCTTGTCCCCGCGCTCGACCTTCGCCGCCGCGACATACACCATCTGCCGGGCGGCCTGGGTCTTCATCGCCATGTCGGCCAGCATGAACTGCACACCCTGGAACTCGGCCAGCGCCGAGCCGAACTGCCTGCGTTCCGTCACGTAGCCCACCGACGCGTCCAGCGCGCCCTGCGCGATCCCCACCGCCTGCGCACCGATCGTCGGCCGGGTGTGATCGAACGTGCGCATCGCGGTCCGGAACCCGCTACCCGGCTCCCCGATCACCCGATCGGCCGGGATCACGCAGTCGGAGAAGTAGATCTCACACGTCGGCGAACCCTTGATCCCCAGCTTGCGTTCCTTGTGCCCGACCTCGAACCCGGGATCCCGCGCGTGCACCACGAACCCGGAGATCCCGCTCGCGCCCCTGTCCGGATCGGTCACCGCGAACACCGTGTACCAGTCCGACACCCCGGCATTGGTGATCCACGCCTTCGACCCGTTGAGCACCCAGTGCTGCCCGTCCAGCCGCGCACGGGTCTTCATCGCCACCGCGTCCGAACCCGACTCCCGCTCCGAGAGCGCATAGGAGATCATCGACTCGCCCGCCGCGATCGACGGCAGGACCTGCTTCTTCAACTCCTCCGACCCGGCCAGCAACACCGGCACACTCCCCAGCTTGTTGATCCCCGGAATCAACGACGAGCTCGCGCACACCCGCGCGACCTCCT
Source organism: Pseudonocardia sp. (assembly GCA_036497465.1). Taxonomy (GTDB): domain Bacteria; phylum Actinomycetota; class Actinomycetes; order Mycobacteriales; family Pseudonocardiaceae; genus Pseudonocardia. Next base: position 41,354 of record DASXJJ010000076.1, read on the forward strand.
CGATCACGATGCACCCCGCCACCGCGTCCGCCCCGTCACCGCCATAGGCCTCCGGCAGATGCACCGCATGGAAACCCGCCGCGGTCAACGCCGCACGAGCCTCCTCGGGATACCGCGACCGGTCATCCACATCCGCGGCATGCGGCGCGATCTCCTTCTCCGACAACGCCCGCACCGCCGCGCGCAGCTCCCGGTGCTCCTCAGCGAGCTGGTACACCTCGAAATCGGGGTTCACGACC